>JASFOZ010000214.1:0-7166 GCA_050116255.1 Desulfarculaceae bacterium | reverse complement strand
CCTGATTCCGGGCGCAAGGGCCCCTTATCTGGTGACCAAGGACATGATCAAATCCATGCGGCCGGGATCAGTGGCTGTGGACGTGGCCATTGACCAGGGCGGCTGCTTTGAAACCTCCAAACCCACCACTCACCAAGACCCGGTGTACGAGGTGGACGGCGTGATTCACTACTGCGTGGCCAACATCCCGGGTGCGGTCTCGCGCACCTCCACCTTTGCCCTGACCAACGTCACCCTGCCCTATGCCCTGGCCCTGGCCAATAAGGGGGCTGAGCAGGCAACCAAAGATGACCCCGCCCTGGCCAAAGGCGTAAATGTCTACCGGGGCTCGGTGACCTGCCAGGGAGTGGCCGAGGCCGCAAGCTGCGCCTGCAGCGATATCATGTCCATTATCGGCTGAAAGAATTTTAATTCCGGGCCTGAACAAAGGGGGGGTCATATTTTATGTTGGATACGGCTGGTTTTCACCCTAGTCAAGGCTAAAACCCTCTGGGCGCGTACGCGGCCTTGACAAGGGCGAAAACCAGCCCATACTAAGCTCCCGTGGTTCTTCCAAAGAAAAATGTTTCCAGTAGCTTATAAAATCAAGCGATGAAGAGCCGCCAAGCAGGAAAACGGTCCTCCTAGGCAATATTTTTCTTTGGAAGAACCATTTGAATAAAAAGTATTAAACGGATCATCAGGCACTCACCGAACAAATCCAAGGGCCGGATGGATTCACTTCACCCGGCCCTTGTTATTGCTGAAAAGCCTTTAAGTTTTAATCTTCAAAGTCCCCTTCAGGGCCCTTGTCGCTATCAATCAAGGCAGCCTTTTCCCTTATCTTGGCCTCGGTCCACTCGGCTGGATCCTCGATGGGTCCGGCCTTGGGCCCCAGGTCATAGGAACCAGCCTTCAGGACGGCCTCAATGGCCAAGGGCGCCGTATCCCGGGCATTGAATACGTTTGCCAACAAGTCGTAGACAAACTCCTCCACCGCCCGGACGGAGCGGTCCCGAATCTCCTGGGGCTGGCTCATGATCTTGTTCTCAAAGGGCAGGTTCAACTTCTTGTAGCCTCCGCCCTTTAGGCCCTGGTCCGCGGCATAGCCTTTCATCTCCTCCCACAGCTCCGGGCTCACCCCCGCATCAGGCAGCTTGACAAACTCGCCGTTGTCATCCAGCTCGGCATTGCCATAGGCATCCACCTTGACCCCCCAGGTGAACATCTGCAGGGCAGTGGCCACGTTGGCCTTGGTGGTCTTGGTCTCTGAGGCGATGCGTTTTAGGCGCTCGGAGTCATTGCCCGAGGTGCCGTGCTGGGCTCCGGATACATTGTAGGGCTCCAGGGCCTGATGAATCTCTTTGGTAAGCTCCACCTGAATGCCCTGATCGGCGGTCTGGATGCCGTGGGCGGTGCCGTTGTTCAGGGCGATCCAATTGGGATAGATGCCGTGGGCATTGAGTCCCTGTATCAAAAACAGGGCCTCTTCCTTGGTGGACATTCCCTCAGTGCCCTTAATTTCGCCCACCTCGGTCTCCAGGCCGGCCCAGGAGGGGATAAAGGGGTTAATGGCTATACTGGCCAGGAGGTTCTCCGCATCGGGCTGATGGGAGGCGTCCACGGCTATGGAAGTGATACCCGCCTCAAACATGGTGGGGATCTCCACCTTGGCCACTTCCAGGTCTTTTTGATTCTTCAGGCCGTAATGATCGGCATGAATGGCCACAGGCACGGTGACGCCCAGCTCGTTCATCACCTGGTCGGCCTGCCGGGCCAGGTTCCAGTAGTTGGTGGCGCAGTAGGCGCTGGCGCCCCCCTCGGACTTGGCTATCTCCAGGATTACGGCGGCGTTGGCGCGCTGGGCCGCCTTGAGAACGCCCCGGATAACCAGATGGTTGCGCCCGTTGGCGGCGATGGTCATGGCCTTGCCTTTTTGCATCAGGGCCTGGTCGATAACCTTGCCGCTGACCAGCAGGGCGCGGGAATGGGGAAAAAGCTTGGCCACATTGGGTGGACGCCCCACAGCCAGAGCCTGGTCAAAATCCTTTATTGAGCTTGCATTAGACATGGAAATCCCCTCCTGTCGCGGGAATCAGGAAAAAATCAGAGGCAATCAATGAGCACTTCTCTATCTTAGCCAATCCGGGGGCAGGCGGCAATGGCGGCATTATCCGGGCAGAAGCAGCCAGGCCTCACCCGCCCCCTGCCTGACCAGGGGCTAGCCATGGGGCTGGATGATGACCTTGATGGAATCGTGGGCCACCGGGTTGCACACCGCCTTGAAGCCCTCCTGGGCATCTTCCAGGCTGAGCCGGTGGGTGATCATTTCCTTCACCGGCACCGCCCCGGCGGCGATGAGCTTAAGGGCCTGGAGGCAGTCCGCCGGAGCCCCGGCGTAGGAACTGGTAAGGGTCACCTCGGTGCGCCAGAAGATATCATTAATGGGCACGTCCAAGGTCGCCCCTTCGCCGGCGCCGGCGAAAAACAAAACCGTGCCCCCCCGCTCCACGCAGTTCATGGCCAGGGGAATGAACCCCTCGAAGCCGATGATAACCAGGTCTGCCTTCAGCCCCTGGTTGGCGGCCCTAAGCTCTTCCTGCAGGTAAGGCCCCGCCTCCAGGGCCAGATGGGCCCCCATCTCCCGGGCCTTTTTCAGGCGGAAGGGGATAGTGTCCGCAGCGATCACCAATCCCGCCCCCAGGCTGCGGGCCAGGGCCAGGTGCAAAAGCCCGGAGATGCCCGCCCCCAGCATGAGCACGGTCTGCCCCGGCCTCAGGCCGGCCTGTTTTTTCCCCCTGAGCACGCAGGCCAAGGGTTCCATGAAGGAGGCCTCTTCATAGGAAACGCCCTCTGGGATGGCAAAGGTACCCCGGTCCACGTTGATGGCCGGCACCCGCAGATACTCGGCAAAACCCCCGGGGTCAAAGCGGGTCTTTTTCAACAGGGTCTCGCACATGGTGTGGTGGCCACTGAGGCAATAGGAGCAGGTGTTGCAGGGAACATGATGGGTCACCGCCACCCGGTCGCCGGGGGCGAATTTTTCCACGCCCTCACCTATCTCAACCACCTCACCGGCCACCTCATGCCCCAGGACCAGGGGCACCTTGTCGCGGCGGTACCATTCCATGACGTCAGACCCGCAGATGCCGCTGGCCATCACCTTGACCAGGATCTCTCCCGGGCCGGGGCAAGGGCGGGGCATGGCCTGGCAGCGCACATCGCTGTTGCTGTAGTACATGCAGACCTTCATGTCCTGGGAGCTTCCACTCATGGCACCAGCCCGCCCTATTTGGCCTGGCTCAGTTCCAGGTACATTTCCTGGGCCTGCTTGGGCTTGGCCCCGGCATGGACCACCGAGTTCAGGGCCCGCATCATGGCCACGGGATGGGGGTTCTGCCAGACGTTGCGGCCCAGGTTCACCCCAATGGCTCCTTTTTGCATGCCATCATAAACGAACTGAAACACCTCCAGTTCCGTCTCACACTTGGGGCCGCCGGCCATTACCACCGGCACCGGGCAGCCCTGGGTGACCTTTTCGAAGCCCTCACCGCAATAATAGGTCTTTACCACCCTGGCCCCCAATTCGGCGGCGATGCGGCAGCAGAGGGCCAGATAGCGGGCGGTCCGCTTCTCCAGCTCCTTGCCCACGGCGGTGACCGCCATTACCGGGATGCCGTAGTCTTCGCAGGCGCTGACCAGCTCAGCCAGGCTCTCCAGGGTCTGTTTTTCATAAGGGGTGCCCACAAAGACGGAAAGGCCCACTGCGGCCACATTGAGTCTTAGCATCTCTTCCAGGGAGACGGTCAACACCTCGTTGGCAAGGTCCTCGCCCACCACCGAGGTGCCGCCGGACACCCTGAGTATGATGGGCGTATTTATGTCCGGGCTGACGCAAGAGCGCAGCACCCCCCTGGTCACGAACAGGCCGTCGGCATAGGGCAAAAGATCCTTTATGGTGTCTCCGGGGCACTCCAGGCAGCGGGTAGGTCCCTGAAAATAGCCGTGGTCAATGGGCAGAAACTGGGTGTGGCCGTCGGCCTTGATAAGGCGCGAAAGCCGGTTGCGCATACCCCAGTCCAGGTAGCTGGCCCCCCGGATGGGCTTGGCCGGGCCTGGAGCGCAGTTGCTAACTGGCACTTCGCCCACGTCTCTGGCCTCCAAAATTCCTTCGGCGTCAGGCATGACGGATTCTCCTTGGCTTAAAAGTCAAAAGCAATGTCATCTTCTTTGTCATAAGGTTGGTCGGTGAACTCCACAAAACAAAGGGGCTCAGACCCCAGGGCAATGATGCGGTGCGCCACCCCCGGCGGCAGCCAGAGGCGGTCCCCAGGCACCTGCTCCAGGCTCAGCCGTTCCCCGGTCTTGATGCACACCATCTCCACCCGGCCCCGGCCTGACACTACATAGAAACCCTCGTGTTTGCGGGCATGCACATGGTTGCCCCTGGCTCCGGCGTCCGGCTTGATGGTGAGCAGGCAAATCCGGCGCAGGGGTTTGTCATCCACTATCAGGTGCGCCTGGCCGCGCGCGTCTTGCCAACGCTTCTCAGTGGCGAAATCAGGGCTTTCCGGTAGATGCACCTGCTCGATGCGCTCCGCCAAGGGCGGCAGGTCATCATCTGGCCGGTCATGGCCGCCCAGGGCCAGCAGCCTCTCTTGCTCCGCAGGGGGCAGGGGCCGGGCTCCGCCCCAGGCAGTGGCAGCATATAACGCCTGAGCGGCTGATTCCAGTTTTTCGGTGCGGGCCCAGGCGCTTTCCAAATCAGGCCCATAGGCCAAGGTGCCGTGATGGGCCAGAAGCAAGGCGTGGCCTTGGCTCAAAAAGGGCTTCACCGCCCGCACCAGGTCCCTGCTCCCTGGCGTGGCATAAGGCACTGTCGGCGCCCTGCCCAAAACCACCATGGCCTCAGGCAGGGGGCTCAAGTCCAACTCGCGTCCGGCCAGGCTGAAGGCTGTAGCCAATGGAGGATGGGCGTGCACCACCGCCCGCACCTGGGGCAGCTCCTGGTACACGGCCAGATGCAGTTCCAGTTCAGCGCTGGCCTGCCCCTCACCCTGGCTGGGACCGCCCTCAAGATCCATCTCCACCAGATCTTCAGGCTCAAGCAGGGCCTTGCTGCGCCCCGCCGGGGTTATTAAAAGCCGGTTTTTTTTAAGGCGCAGGGACAAGTTTCCGTCGGTGGCCGAAAAAAATCCCTTTTGCCAGCCCAGGCGGCACACCTTTATCAGGAGGTCGCGGGCCTCTGACGCTTTCAAGCCTCAGCCTCCTGGACCGGCGGGCCGGCATCTGCCTCTTCCGGCGGCTCCGGCCGATCCAGCTTGCCCGCGGCGGCCAACTCGTCCAATTCCTCCAGGGCGCCCTCCAGCAGCTCGATACGGGCCTTCACCGGCAAAAGCCGGTCTACGAACAGATAGTAGCGTCCCTTGAACCAACAGAGGCCGCTTTTTAAAATGAGCCCCGCGAACTTAAGCCGCTCGTAGGCCAGGTGCACCTCCCGGGACTTTATCTCTGATTCCAAATCGCTCAGGCGAATTTGCTGCTTGGTCTTTTTGGCCAAGGCGCTCTCCAACTCAGGTTTGATCGGTTTTCAGTTCTTCCAGAAAATCCCTCACCGCCGGTCGCACATAGACTCCGTTAAGATCCATCTGACTGAGGGCGCTGCCCAGTTGCCGGGCCCTTGCCTCTGGGGGCAGCCGACGGTCAACAAAGGCTACCAGCCTGTCGCCTATCCGGCAAAACCCTCCTTGGGCCTTGTAGCCTTCTCCGTCCTCCAGAGACTCCAGGCGCACCTCCAGCCCCAACTGACCTGCCAGTTCATTTAGCAGCATCCATAATCTTTGAGGATCCATGATCACATACGAAATTAGGGGACCCGGGTGACAAAGGGGCTTGTGCCCAGCCCTTTTTTACGCATTTTCGCCAGCTGTTGCCGGGCCTGGTCAAAACTCGCGTATCTGCCCACATACACCCGGTACCAGCGTCCCTTTTTCTTGAGATCAACCGCAGCCACCCAGGCCTTGATGCCTTTCTTGCTAAGTTGGGCCGCGTGGGCACGGGCCGCCTTTTTATCGGCAAAAGAAGCAGCACATATGGAATAAGGCATTTTTGCCGCGCTCTTCTTGGGCGCGGGCGCAGCCCGAGGTTTGGGGGGAGGTGGCTGGGTGGTGGTGGTGGTCGTAGTGGTGCTGCTGGTGCTGGTGGTAGTGGTGGTGGAGCTGGTCTCTGGGCTGGCTTGGGGCGCACCTGTCGTTGCCGGGGCGGTTTGCGAAGAGACGGCCGCCGGTGGCGAGGTCCCTTGAACGCCGGTTTTAACAGCAGTGCCAGGGGCGGCAGCCGGCGCGGCCGGTGCAGAACCTGTGGGGCCGGTGCCTGGGGCGGACGCAGTTCCGGGCTGGGGTGCAGCCGGGACCTGGGTTTGGCCCGGGCCAGCGGCTGGGGGCGCTGCTGGCCTGGAGGCTACGACCGGCGGCGGCCTGCCGTCAAAAGAAGGACCCTGGGGGCGGTCTGACGGCGGTTTGACTTTAGGCTTTGGCGGTGTGGGGCCGGGCTGGACGAAGAGGGCCAAGAAGACAAAAGCCCCCAACAAAATCACGAACAAACCGCTGAACCCAAAAAAACGGCTTTTGTCGCCCCGCCAAAGGCGAGGCAACTGGGGGAAAAGGCGGCTGCGCACCAGATAGCGGTAGAGAAAGGCCAGGGCTGCCAGCAGCGCCAGGATGCTCGCCCCTAAAAGGCCCATGAATATCAGCGCCTGCATTAACTAGCCCTCCCCGTAAACATGAAATTACGCTAGCACGTCTAAAATGCCATAGCAACCCCTCTGGCGGCCAGTGTAAAGGGCAAGACCCGCCAGGCAGGGCAATTAATCAACCGGTCATTAAAACCAAACCAATGGCATGCAATATGCAGGTCTTATGGTTCAGAAATTGTTTTGATGAGCAAAACAGGAGACACCATGAACCGCCCTTGCCGCCAGAAGTTGCGCACCTTTTATGATCAGGCCCTGCTGACGCCGGACCTGTTGTGCCTAAACTGCGGAAACACCGCCTGGAATCAGGCCGCCTGCCGCTGTTCTCCCCAACGCCGCCAGGACTGCCTCCTGTTTGCCGGAGACATGCTAAACCGTTTAAACGAACCAATGTTCCCAGCCTCCCCCCGAGGGAGGCCCGACACCCGCACCGGTA
>JASFOZ010000213.1:0-7212 GCA_050116255.1 Desulfarculaceae bacterium | reverse complement strand
AGGTAATAGTATCTTTTTTGTTGATTTGTTCCTGCCAACTCTTCGAATCAAATGGAATTTTACATACGCCTGTAGATCGCAGATTTTACTTTTATGCAACACGCAAGGCGGACAGCTTACAACCCTAATTAAAAAGGGATTTTCAATGTCTTATTGGTTAAAACCATATTTTCGGCGGTGAGCGCCGACCCTTAAGGAGGGAAAGGAGAGAGACATGATCAGACGATTTTTTTTAGGATTGATGATTCTGGCCGCAGCTTGTGGGTTGCTAGTGGGCTCGGCCGGCGCAGCGGAGCTTAAGTCCACCACTCTCACCTGGTCTGCCGGTGCGGTGGGCGGCGGCTGGTATGTGGTGGCCGGTGGGATCTCCGGGCTGGTTGCCGAAAAAGAGCCTAAGATCGTAATCAAAGTCGTACCAGGTGGTGGGGTGGTTAATCCGGTTCGGCTTTCCCGGGGGCGTAATGACTTGGGTTGGGGGGTAACCTTTATGGACAAGATGGCCTATAAAGGTGTGGCCCCGACCTTTAAAAAGCCCAATCCCGGCGTCCGTGCCATCGGCGGCGTCTTTGGGCTCTACCATGTTCATTTTTTGGCTGCTAAAAAAACCGGAGTAACGAGCCTTGCCCAGATGGCCAAGATGATCAAGGCCGGCAAATCCTTCAAGGTGGCCGCTCCTAAGCCGGGTCTTTCCGATCTGCCCTTAATCGAGTCCATTATGGGTTTTTATGGCATTTCCCTGGCCGACATTGACAAGGCCGGCGGCAAAGTATTCAACGCAAACTACTCGGATATGGTCAGCCTTTATAAAGACCACCATGTTGATTTCGTTTTCACCCAGTTGGCCCTGCCCGGTGCAGCCATAACTGAAATGACCATCAGCAGGCCCACCGGTATGCTGAAAGTCGCTGACGACTGCATCGATGCAATGCACAAAAGTTTGGGATCCATGTCCAGAGAAGGAGGCCGGCACCTCATTCCCAAGGGAACCTATAAGGGCCTGGACCAGGACGTCCCCACTGTGGTCACGGCCGGTGAGATGCTGGTGGGCAAACACGTACCAGACCAAGTGGCCTATACCATCACCAAGATAATCTGCGAGAACACCGATAAGCTGTACCAGATCAACGTAGCCAACAAAACCTTTATCCCCAAGGAAGGCTGGAAGAACGTGGCCGTTCCCCTGCACCCGGGTGCAGAGAAATTCTATAAAGAAGCCGGTTACATGAAGTGAAATCCTTGCCAGTGCCAAGGGCGGTTGGGCCGGTTACGGCTCCTGCCCTTGGCTGGCAAAGGCCCATGGAGGCGGATTTTTCTCCCTGAAGGTTGTCAAACCGTCCAAGGTCAGGAGGGATCCTTCCATTTAGAAAGGAACATCATGTGAGGACATTACACGGTTTTCAACGCCGAGGTGTGGGTATCTGGCTTGTAATCATCTCATTGTTTCAGCTCTACACCGCCAACTTTGGCATTCTACAACCCCGGGTCCAGCGTGGTGTTCATCTCCTTTTTCTGCTGCCGGCGGCTTTTATCATATTTCCAGCCAGTAAAAAGATCTCATTGGATAAAGTGCCGTTTTATGATTGGTTGCTGGCCATATTGGCCCTTCTGCCTCCCTTATACGTCATAATATTCAACAATACCCTCAACACCCGCCTGGTCTTCGTTGACCCGGTGTCCGACCTGGAACTCTATCTGGGCCTTCTGAATATCATCTTGCTCATCGAAGCGGTTAGGCGGGCCGTGGTACCGGCCATGGCTATCCTGATCACCGTGTTTTTTGTGTATCTTTTTGTGGCGCCCTACCTGCCGGGGGTCTTTTTCGCCGAATTTCACTCCGTAGCCGAGTTGGTCGAAGCGCAGTTCCTAATCGATACCGCAGGTATTTACGGGTCAATCACCGGTGTCTCGGCCACTTTCATCGCCCTGTTTGTCATCTTCGGCGCGTTTATGGAAAAAACTCAAACCGGCCAGTTCTTCACCGACCTAGCCGCCCGCATGGCCGGACGCAGCCGGGGGGGGCCGGCTAAGATCGCGGTCATCTCCAGCGGCCTTTTCGGTTCCATCAGTGGGGTGGCCGTGGCCAACGTCTACTCAACCGGCAGCTTTACCATCCCCATGATGAAAAGGCTGGGCTACCGGCCACGCTTTGCCGGGGCGGTTGAAGCCTCGGCCTCAACCGGCGGTATGCTTATGCCCCCTGTGATGGGTGCCGGTTCCTTTGTCATGTCTGAACTCACGGGCATTCCCTATGTAAACATCATCATCGCTGCGGCCCTGGGTGCGGTGTTCTACTACCTGAGCCTGATCTTGAGGGTCCATTTCGTTGCCTTGCGCTTGAATCTTAAAGGACTGGAAAAAGAAGAGATGTTGTCCTTTTGGGTCATTCTGCGGGATTCTTATCTCCTGATCCCGATGATCGCCTTGGTGATAATGCTTTTAATCGGTTACTCGCCTTTTTTAGCCGCCAACCTGGCCATTGGCATCACCTTTTTGATCAGTTTCTTTAAAAAAGGAACCAGGATGACTCCTGCCCGTCTTTTCGACACTCTCCATATCAGCGGTCAAAATATGGTAATGATCGCTCTGGCCTGTGCCGGGGCCGACATGGTAGTCAGCATCGTCACCAATACCGGCCTGGCCCTGGGTATCGCCACCGTTATAACCAAATGGGCCGGCGGCTACCTTTTACCAGCCTTGTTCTTGATCATGGTCACATCCCTGATTTTGGGTATGGGCCTGCCTTGTACCCCGGCCTATGTCATCGCCATCACTGTCGGCGGACCAGCCCTTTTGAGTATGGGATGCGACATTCTCCCGGCCCACCTCTTTGTTTTTTATTTTGCCATACTGGCCGGAGTGACCCCCCCGGTCTGCATTCCGGCGTTCTGTGCCGCCTCCATCGCTGGATCGGGATACTTGCAGACCGGTTTTGAAGCCTTCCGCCTGGCTTTTGTAGGTTTCATGGTCCCCTATATCTTCATCTACAACCAGGCGTTTCTTCTTAAAGGACCGATCTTGGAAATTGTGGCCCTGTCCCTGCTGATGCTGCTGAGCGTGATTTTTTTAGCCGCGGCGATGAGCGGCTTTTTGTTCCACCGCATCCACTTACTGTCAAAAATAGGCCTTCTGTTCCTGACGGGCTTGTTTGCTTGGCTGGCCGCCACAGGTGAACTAAAAATCCAGTTTATCAGCGTGGCCTTGGCCGGTGCCGGTCTGACCGTCTGGTGGCTGGCCAGCCGCCGCCAAGCCAGTCCAAGCCCCTCTGTCGGGGTGGAGGATTTTAATTGATCCTCATAAATAACGAGCTGAAGCGAAAATGGCCTGATTCACCAGGCCGTTTAAAAATGAAAGGTTGATTTCAGATGTACCAGTTCCTAATCGTCAAGCGAGAAGACAATATCGGCCTCATCACCCTTAACCGTCCCGAGTCGCTTAACGCCTGGCACAAGCCGATGCGTGAAGAGCTTTCCCAGGCCCTGCGGGACTTTAACCAGGATGAGGAGATAAGAGCCATAATTTTAACTGCAACCGGAGACCGGGCGTTCTCCGCTGGCCAGGATCTCAGCGAGGCCAAACATTTCGACGAGACCGGGGCTGAAGATTGGATGACTGAATGGCGCCACCTTTACGGCCTGCTCCGGAGCCTCAGCAAAGGCCTGGTCGTAGCTCTCAACGGCCTGGCCGCGGGCTCCGGTTTCCAAGTCGCTCTATTGGGCGACGTTCGTGTGGCCCACCATGGGGTGAAAATGGGTCAACCCGAAATAAACAATGGTATAGCCAGCGTCACCGGGCCCTGGATTATGAAGGAAATGATCGGCCTTTCGCGGACCATCGAGCTTACCCTGACCGGCCGTATGATGGACGCCCAGGAGTGCCATCAGATCGGCTTGATTCACTACCTGGTGGAGCAGGACGAATTGATGAACGAGGCTTTGCGGGTGGCTCGTCTTCTGGCCGAGAAACCGCCGTTGGCCATGAAACTGACCAGACAGCGTTTTCAAGAAGCAACTGAACCGGGTTTCCAGGAGATGTTGATCGCGGGCACCAGAATACAGCGTGAATCCTATGCCAGCGGAGAGCCCCAATCCCTCATGGAGACCTTTCTCCAGAAAAAGAAAAACAAACACTAACGAGAATGAAATCCCAAGGACCTTGCACTCCGGATCAAACAGCCGGACCCTCCTGGGATTCTCCTGCGGGGGCGGGTGTTCCCGGAGGCAAGGCAGACGGTCATCCCCCAAGAGGCAGGCAGAGCGGAATTGACAGATGACTGATTATCCCAGACCCGAGCGGACTTTAAGAGAACTGATTGCCGACAGAGCCGCCCAAACGCCCCGAGACATCTTTGCCGTCTTTGAGGAGCGGGAGATCTCCTATGGGGAGCTCGCTGATCAAGTAGCCGGGCTGGCCTCGGGCCTGCTCGGCCATGGTCTGAAACCAGGCGACCGGGTGGCGGTCATGATGGCTAACCACCCTGATCACATAGTCACCTTCCTGGCCTTGGCCAGTCTCGGTTGTGTCTGGATACCAGTAAACGTTCATCTCCGGGGGCCCAGCCTGGAATACATACTCGGCCGGTCCCAACCCCGGGCTGTAATCATTGATGAAGTCTACTGGGAGACGGTTGAATCCCTTCTCCCCCATGAATTCCCCCAAACCGTCATTCTCCGCCAGGCCTCTAAAACCCAGACCCAGTCCTGTCTTGACTTTGCCGAGCTGATCAACACCGGCGCGACCCACCTGCCCGGTGAGCCCAAGCTCAACGATCTACGCTGCATCAGCTTCACCTCCGGCACCACCGGACCGCCCAAAGGGGTCCTTATGACTGAACGGATGCTCCAGGTCTGTGCCATCGGCGCCGGACTCGCCGCATCGGTTCAACCTGGCGACGTCTTCCTTGTTTGGGAGCCCCTCTACCACAACAGCGGGGCCCAGATATGCATCCTGGCGCTCCAATGCCCCGTGAAGCTGATCATGACTCCCCGGTTCAGTGCCAGCAACTTTTGGAGTCAAATTAAACGTCATCATGTTACCAAAATTCACTACTTAGGCGGCATCGTCGATATTCTGCTGAAACAATCCGCCCGCTCCGAAGAGGCGGCTCACCAGGCCGGCATCGCCTTTGGGGGCGGTTGCCACCGGGAAAAGTGGTCCCTTTTTGAACAGCGTTTCGGAGTTAAAATCCAGGAATGCTACGGACTCACCGAGGCCTCCGGCTTCAGCACCATCAACACCAGCGGTAAAATCGGTTCTATCGGTAAGCCTCTGCCCTACTTTGAGGTTCAAATCATCGATGAGGCCGGTCGCCTCGTGAGTCCTAATGAAAAAGGCGAAATAATCATCCATGAAAAAGAACCCGGCTTAATCACCCAGGGCTACCTGGATAATCCCGAAGCCACGGCCGAAGCCCTTAAAGACGGATGCCTCCACACCGGAGACCTGGGATCTTATGACGATGACGGGGATTTCTTCTATCTCGGCCGGATCAAGGACAGCATCCGCCGCCGCGGCGAAAATATCTCAGCCTGGGAAGTAGAACGCGTTCTCAACCGCCATCCCGACGTCCAAGAAAGCGCAGTCATCGGTGTAGCCGCCGATATCGGGGAGCAGGAACTCAAGGCCTTCATCAAACTAAGAGACGGCTCGACTCTCTCTCCCCTGGAACTGGTGAAATGGTGTGAGCCGAGCCTGCCGTACTACCAAATCCCCCGCTTTATTGAGTTCATCGATTCCTTTGAAAAGACCCCCACCGAGAGAATACGCAAAGAAAACCTTCCCGCCGACTCCACGGCAACCTGGGACCTCGAAAAATCGGGATACCAACCCCAACGAAGGTGAATCAATACATCGCAGGGATAAGGAAAATCAGGCAGAGAAAAAAGTGAAACAAACCCGGTGAAATCCCCAAAAATTCCCCGGGGCTTGGTCCTAAATCTTTTAGATCAACGGCCTCTGGAATGGCAGCCGGGTAATCTTTTCTGACGGTTCCTTTTGCTATCGTTCTATTTTAGCAAGTTCGGTTTCTATTACTTCCTTGATTAATTTAATACGTTCCTTGGTCATGCGTTGGACTGTGGAGCTGTCGGTAATGGAAGCTATAATTTGATTTTGGTCATCAAGGATGGGCATAGACAAACCAACCAGGCCGTCAATATAGTGGCTTTTATAAAGGATATATCCCTTACGCCGGTAATTGGCGATTTGTTCTCGTATTTCTTTTTTAGTGAGATGATATTCGGCATAGCTGGTTTGGTTTTTGGCTATGATGGACTCGATATCTTTATCAGGTAGTGCGGCCAGAATCGCCAAACCGGAGGACATCAGACCCAGGGGAGAGCTGGAACCGATGCCGTAGGGGATACGAACGGCCAAGGCGCCTTCGGCCACATCGATACAGACGGCTTCAAGGCCGGAAGGGACGACCAGATAGACGGAGTCTTGGGTTTGGGTTGCGATTCTTTCCAGAACGGAATGGTATTTTTCCTGGAGAGTTACGCGAAGTATAGGTTTGATCATCTCGTATAGTTCTTGGCCTAGATAATATTGGCGCGATCCCTTATGGAAAGTCAGGATGCCCTCAGCGGCCAGGACACTCAGTATTCTCTTGGCGGTTGAAATGGGCAGGTCCACTGCCCGGGCGATTCGAGACAATTGGGAGCCTTTGCCCTGATATTTGGCCACGGCCCGCAAGATGGCTAGGGTGCGGCGGACATTACGCGTTCCAGGGGGGGAGTTCAGCTCGTTTGAGTCGTGATCATTGCTTGTGGTCGTCATCCAGTTCAACCTCATTCGCCGCCATGGCACGCGTTTGAAGGCAAAATAGATATTCAACCTAACAAAGGCAACCGCTTTTGGCAAACTATTGCGCTCGTTACCTGATTGACTCTAAAGGGATTGCTGAGCTGCCTGGTAGAGTTAAATTTCGCTGGAAAATGAGGGGTTGAGATTTCGAACTGATCTTACCCATTAACAAGGGACGGATTGTTAAGCGATATTTTAAATTCAAATGCCATTGGGCTGATATTGTTATGCCTCCGCTTTTGGTTATAGCCCATCTCAATGTACTTAAACACGGAACGGCGCATGATTTCAGGGGTTGCCGGAATTTGCTCGGCAGGCGCCAGGTCCGCCAAAGATGGGTTTGAGCTGTCAAAGTCTGGTATCATCGAGAGTGAATGAACCGGGTTTTGGCCTCAGGCTTGTGCGGCCCTA
>JASFOZ010000212.1:0-7241 GCA_050116255.1 Desulfarculaceae bacterium | reverse complement strand
AGGCATACTCGGCTCTGTTTGAGTACAGGATCAGGGGCTGTTCTCCGCGTTCGATGACCTCTATGCCTACCACGCATTCTTGCACGTCTTTGAGTGAGGGCAGGTCGTACATGATCTCCAGCATGGCCGCTTCCAGGATGGACCTCAGCCCCCTGGCTCCGCTCTTGCGGTTTAGGGCCTCTTTGGCCACCGCCTGCAGGGCCTCGTCGGTGAACTTGAGCTCCACGCCTTCGAACTCGAACAACTTGGCATACTGCTTGGTCAAGGCGTTCTTGGGTTCGCACAGGATGCGGACAAGGGCATCTTCGCTAAGCTCATCCAGGGTGGCGACCACCGGCAGCCTTCCCACGAATTCGGGGATCAGGCCGTATTTTATCAGGTCTTCGGGCTGACACTGGGCCAGGATCTCGCCCAGGGGTGTATCTTCATTCTCCCGATTGACCGAAGCGGTGAATCCCATGGTCTTGGCGCCGATCCGGTTTTTCACGATCTTGTCCAGGCCCACAAAGGCGCCGCCGCAGATAAACAGAATGTTGGTGGTGTCGATCTTGACGAATTCCTGTTGGGGATGCTTGCGGCCGCCTTTGGGCGGCACCGAGGCCATGGTGCCTTCGATGATCTTGAGCAGGGCCTGCTGCACACCCTCACCGGAGACATCGCGGGTGATGGAAGGATTTTCGCTCTTGCGTGCGATTTTGTCTATTTCGTCAATATAGACGATACCGCGCTGAGCCCTTTCCACATCATAGTCTGCCGATTGCAGCAGATTCAAAATGATGTTCTCCACATCCTCGCCCACGTAGCCGGCTTCGGTCAGGGTAGTGGCATCGGCGATGGTGAAAGGCACGTTCAATATACGGGCCAGGGTCTGGGCCAGAAGGGTTTTGCCGCAGCCGGTGGGGCCTACCAACATAATGTTGCTCTTTTGCAGCTCCACCCCGCCCATTTCCACCTTGGCGTCTATGCGCTTGTAATGGTTGTGCACCGCTACTGCCAGAATCTTTTTGGCCCGTTCCTGCTCGATCACATAGTCATCTATGATGGCCTTGATCTCTTTGGGCTTGGGGATGGATATTCTGCTGGCCGCCTCTTCCTTTTGATACTCTTCTTCAATTATCTCATTGCACAGCTCAATGCATTCATCGCAGATGTAAACCGAGGGGCCGGCGATGAGTTTTTTAACCTCATCCTGGCTTTTTCCACAGAAGGAGCAAACCAGATCAGATCCCTTGCCGTCGTTGGTCTTCTTGCTCATCAGAGCTCTTCTCCAGAGGTAAAACTAAATTCAATCACTTAAAAAACTCTTCCCCCCTCTTTTTTGGGTATGCCGCCAGTTTTGGTGCCTTTGCTTGGCCGTGTTCCTTGGTAATTGGCAACAATATAATCCGCACCCGGTCTAAGAGTCCTCTTCAACCGAGCGTTTGCTGATAACTTCATCCACGATCCCGTAGTCCAACGCCTCTTTTCCGTTCATGAAAAAGTCGCGTTCAGTGTCTTCGGCGATTTTTTCAAAAGGCTGCCCTGTGTGCTGGGCCAATATCTCATTAAGCTGCTGGCGCATCTTGAGGATTTCCCGGGCATGGATGTCAATATCCGTAGCCTGCCCCTGAAAGCCTCCCATGGGCTGGTGGATGAGGATGCGCGAATGCGGCAGGGTGAAGCGCATCCCTTTCTCGCCGGCAGCTAATAGAATCGCAGCCATGGAACTGGCCTGACCGATGCACAGAGTGCTTACGTTGGGTTTTATATATTGCATGGTGTCGTAGATGGCCAGGCCGGAGCTAACCACCCCTCCGGGTGAGTTTATATAGATATTGATGTCCTTGCCCGGATCTTCAGCCTCCAGGAATAGCAATTGGGCGATGATCAGATTGGCCACATGGTCATCGATGGATTGCCCTAAAATGACTATCCGGTCCTTAAGCAGACGGGAATAGATATCATATGAGCGTTCGCCACGGCTGGTCTGCTCGATCACAAATGGTATTAGTGACATAACTTGCAGTCTTTGCTTTCTTTTCCAGTGGAGATCCCAGTTTCGCTGGCTCTTCTTTTACTCTTTTCGGTCCTCTTGGCCTTTTTCCTCAATTTCTTTTGCCAATTGGGCCGGATCGACCTTTTTAATGATAGCATCGGCCTTTATGGCCTGCAACGTGTTTTCTTCCATTACTTGAGCCTTCAGAGACTCTATCATATTGTTTTTAATATATATTTGCTTTATAGATTCCACGGGTTGCCCCAATCGTTCACTGATTTTGGCATATTCCGCCTCCAGGTCAGCGTCGCTCACCTCCACCTTCTCTAAATCGGCGATCCTGGCCAAGACGATACCGGTCCTGACCTTCTGCTCCGCGGTTCCCTTAAATTGCTCGGCCAAAGCAGCCTCATTCATCCCGGCTTGTTCCAAAGTGCCGCCCGACTGCTCCATGCGGTTTTTAAAGGAGGCCACCATCTGCCTGATCTCTGAGTCCACCAGGCTTCCGGGCAGCTCAAAATCGCCCAAATCCGCGACTTTTTCCAGAATTTGCCGGCGCAGCACCGACTCCTTTTGTTCCTCATAGGCCTTGGACAGCTCCTGCCGCAGGCGCTCCTCAAGGGCCTGGAGGTTTTCAAACTGAGGGTTTACCGAACGGGCAAAATCATCGTCCAAGTCAGGAAGCGCCTTGGTCTTTATCTCCTTTACTAACAGCTTGAAGACAACCTCTTTACCCCGCACCTGGGGGTTGGCGGCGCTGTCGTCATAGGTGACCTTGGTCTCCACCATGTCACCCGGCTTGGTTTTTAAAAGCGCGACCTCTATCTCCTCTTGCACCTGGCCCTTGCCCAGCTCCACCTCAACGTTGTCAGCCTCGCCCCCCTCCACAGGCTCTCCATCGACCATCGATTGGTAGTTGACAATCACCACGTCGCCGGTGGCCGCGGGCCGTTCTTCTTCCATTGGGACCAACACGGCTTGTTGATCCCGAAGCGCCTCTATACGCTCGCTGATCTGCTCATCCGTAACTTCCAGCTTTGGTTCCTTAAGTTCCAGTTTCTTGTAACTGTCAGTTTCTAATTCAAATTCGGGTTTGACGTCCAAGGTGAGCTTGTAGATGAAGTCCTTGCCGCCCTGGGGAGGATCGAAATCAAAATCAGGCTGAGCCACCGGTTCCAGGTTGGCTTCCTCAAGGGCCTGGGAGTATGAGTCGGAGATCAAATCCTCGGCTGCCTGCCCGGCGGCTTGGGGCCCGTAGTATTTTTCCAAGATGGCCCGGGGCACCTTGCCTTGGCGAAACCCCTTGATGCGGGCCTGGCGTTTAATTCCTTGAAAAATTTTCTGTAACGCCTTGTCAACCTGGGACGAGGGTATCTCCACGGTCACCCGGCGCTGGACTGAACTAAGTTCCTCAACCTTGACTTTCATGCTCCTAACCTTTTTCCTTAACAGCGGCAATTTTCTCTACAAAATTTTAGACTTATAACATTACCCCCCTCACTGTGCAACTTAAAGATTAGCGGCTGTGCAAAAGGCCTTTGGCGGCAATCTCACTGCTGCCCATCACGTCAGCTGCGGCATCTGTAGACCTCAACAAAACCACGGTTTTGGGTAAATCGCAATTTTGGAGCCCTGCCAGGCAACAAACAGGTTGACAACCACATGGCGGTTTATTGCATTATAGTATGCGGATGGTGCAGATGGCCCCTGAAATCCCTGAGTGGAAATTACTACCTCCCTGCGACAAAGCCGACAGTCACGCCATGAACCTGCCCTGTGCTCTCTCTTGTTTTCGCACCCAAACTTTCTCCCCTGCAATTGTAATTCCCGTGACCTGAGTCACGGTTATAAATACCACATATTAACTCACCTTTTTAGTTCCGCACGGCGTGCAACTAACCAGGTCCGCTAAAGCCATACCCGCTGAAAGCGGGAAACATAAAGGGGGAGTAAATGAACAAAAGCACAGAAGTGTTTGACCGGCTGGAAATGCACGGGGTCTCGAGAAGGGATTTCATGAAATTCTGCGGAGTTACTGCCGCCGTCCTGGGTATGGGCTCAGGTATGGCGGCCAAAGTGGCTGAGGCGGTCACCAGCTCGCATAGGCCTCCTGTGGTCTGGCTTCACTTTGCCGAGTGCACCGGCTGCTCGGAATCCCTTCTGCGGGCAACCTACCCCAGCGCGGCCAGCATTATCCTGGATACCATCTCCTTGGATTACCATGAAACCTTAATGGCGGCTGCCGGCCACCAGGCCGAGGAGATTCTCCATAACGCCGTATCCAAAAATAAAGGCAAGTTCCTGTGTATCTGTGAAGGAGCGGTCCTGACCAAAGATAATGGCGTGTGGGGCAAAATCGGAGGCCGCACCTTTTTGGAGGTTGCCAAGGATGTGGTGCCCAAGGCCATGGCCACCTGCTGTGTGGGCAACTGCGCCTGTTTCGGGGGTGTACAGGCGGCGGAACCCAATCCCACCGGCGCCAAGGGCGTCGGTGAGGTCACGGGAGTCAAGACCGTGAACATCTCCGGCTGCCCGCCGAACGCCATCAACATCGTGGCCACCTTGGTCCATGTAATCCTCCTGGGCAAGCTGCCCGCACTGGATGACAACGGCCGTCCCCTCTTCGCCTACGGCAAGACCATCCACGACATCTGCCCCCGACGGGCTATGTACGAGGAAGGAAAATTCGCCAAGGCCTTTGGCGACGAAGGGCACATGCAGGGCTATTGTCTGGAGAAGCTGGGCTGCAAAGGTCCCTACACCTACAACAACTGTCCCCAGGTCCTCTTTAATGAAGGCACAAACTGGCCCATAGGAGCGGGGCATCCCTGCATCGGTTGCAGTGAGCCTCAATTCTGGGACGAGATGGCGCCTTTCTTTGAGGAAAAGGCCTGATTCAGGGCCGTAGCCGCTATTAAGGAGGATAACTATGGGTAAGAAGATAACCATTGACCCGATCACCAGGATCGAGGGTCATCTGCGTATAGATGTCGAGGTGGAAAACGGCAAGGTGGTGGACGCCTGGTCATCAGCCCAGATGTTCAGAGGGCTTGAGCTTATCCTTAAGGGGCGTGACCCCCGGGATGCACCCTTGATCACCCAGCGCGCCTGCGGCGTCTGCACCTATGTGCACATGCTGGCCTCGGTAATGGCGGTGGACGACGCCGTGAAGGTGAAGATTCCCGACAACGCCCGCATTATGCGCAACTTGATGATCGGGGCCCACTGTATCCACGACCATCTGGTGCATTTCTATCATCTGCACGCCTTGGACTGGGTGGACGTGGTTTCGGCGCTCTCCGCCGATCCCAAAAAGACAGCCGATCTCAGCAACGCCGTGTCGGACGCGCCCGGCCAAGGCGCCAAAGACTTCAAGGCGGTTCAGGACAAGCTCAAGGCCTTTGTGAAGTCCGGCCAGCTGGGGCCATTTGCCAACGCCTACTGGGGGCACCCGGCCTACAAACTGCCCCCTGAGGCGAACCTGATGGCGGTCAAACACTATCTGGACGCCCTCAGGCACCAGGTCAAGGTCGCCCAGATGTCCGCCATCTTCGGCGCTAAGAACCCGCATCTGCAGTCGTCGGTGCCCGGCGGCGTCACCTGCGGCATGGACCTGGATGTGGACCACATCTCCCAATACCTGTTCATGCTCAAGGAGACCCAGTCCTTTATCGACAACGTGTATCTGCCCGACATTCTGGCGGTCGGCTCCTTTTACAAAGACTGGGGCGCCATCGGCGGCTGCACCAATTATATGGCCTACGGCGCCTTCCCCAACGCCGAGGGCAAAAAGAACCCGCGCTTTTTGCCCAACGGCACCATCATGAAAAAGAACTTAGGGGACGTGCGCCAGCTTGACGCCGGGCGCATCACCGAGGATGTGACCCGGGCCTGGTACAAACCCGGCAAGGCGCGCCACCCCTATGACGGCGTCACCGAGCCCATGAAGCCCAAATGGGACTACGGCGGAAAGTACTCCTTCTTCAAGGCCCCCCGCTACCAGGGAGAGCCCATGGAGGTGGGGCCCTTGTCCCACATGCTGGTGGCCTACGGCGCCGGCCATCCTCAGGTCAAGGCCCTGGTGGATAAGGCTCTGGGGGTACTGAAGGTTCCGGCCACGGCCCTGTTCTCCACCCTGGGACGCACCGCCGCCCGCTGTATTGAGACCAAGGTCTACGCCGACCATCTCGTGGATGAGGTCACGGACCTGATCGCCAATGTCAAGGCGGGCAAGACCGCCACCTGGAAGTCCTTTGACATGACCAAGGGTATGGGCTCGGGCATGGTGGACGTGCCCCGGGGGGCCTTGGGTCATTGGGTCAAAATCAAGGACAGCAAAATCGACAACTACCAGATGGTGGTTCCTTCCACCTGGAACTTGGGTCCGCGTTGCGCCAAGGGCAAGCTGGGACCGGTGGAGGAGGCTCTTATCGGCACCCCCATAGCCGATCCCGAGAAACCCCTGGAGGTGCTGCGCACGGTCCATTCCTTTGACCCCTGCATCGCCTGCGGAGTGCACGTCATCGACCGCAACAGCGGCGACGAGTACGAAGTCAAGGTGCTTTAAAATTTTGCCAAGCCCGCAGCCGCTCCCCCGGCTGCGGACGGCAGGACAAAGGCCCTTCCCAATTCCGGGAAGGGCCGTATAATGTGTGGTTTATGCCGCAGACCAAAAACCCTCATATCGTAGTAATGGGCGTGGGCAACATCCTGCTGCGCGATGAAGGCGCCGGGGTGCGGGCCATGCAGCTACTGAAATCCAGGTATGAATTGCCAGAACATGTAGACCTTGTGGACGGCGGCGTCTTGGGCCTTAATTTGATGGCCATCCTGGAAAGAACCGACCATCTGATTTTGTTCGACTGCGTGCGCGGCGGGGGCAGCCCCGGCGACATCCACCATTTTGACTATAGCGAGATCCCGCCCCGGGTGACGTATAAAGACTCCCTTCACCAGATCGACTTTGTGGAGGTCATGAGCGTGCTGCCCCTGACCGCCCAACCTCCCCAGACCGTGGTAATCGGGGTGGAGCCGGAAAACATGGAGCCCTGGGGCATAGAGCTGAGCCCAGCGGTGGAGGCCAGCCTGGGGGCAATGGTGGAGATCGCCCTCGACGAGTTGGCTAAATTGGGTGTGGAGGCGATTTTGAGAAAAGAGCCCTTGCCTGTGGAAGGAGTCTGAGCCCCTCCTTGACGCCGCCCGTGGCCTTGGACAATATCTGGTTGAGGCGCTTGCCGGGTGAGCCTGTCCATGGTTACATTATCCA
>JASFOZ010000211.1:0-7256 GCA_050116255.1 Desulfarculaceae bacterium | reverse complement strand
TAATCCAAAACTCAAATATGATGCAAGGATTATTGTATACTAAACGTTAAGATTAAGCGCACATCGCATGATATGAATTCCACATATTGAGAGGCATCAAACTGATATTTCATAACACATTTTAACCATTTTAATTAGGATAATGTAATGTCATACCAAGCAACGATAATTCCGGTAATGATCGCTTCGCCAGGTGATGTCGCAGAGGAACGCGAAGTCATTCGGAGCATCATTCACGACTGGAACGACATAAACGCATCCGTTTCAAAGGTAATGCTCGCGGCCGTCGGTTGGGAAACCCATTCGTCACCAGAGCTTGGTGCGCGTCCACAGGAACTCATCAACTCCAGAATCTTGAAAGAATGCGATTTATTGGTAGGGGTATTCTGGACGCGGCTTGGGACGCCAACCGGAAAGTCTCCTAGTGGAACGGTCGAAGAGATTGAGGAACACGTTTCCGATGGTAAGCCAGCGATGATCTATTTTTCATCCCAGCCAGTCGCGCCAGAGAGCATTGATGCAGATCAATACGCTCAGGTCAAAAAGATCCGGGAAAAGTGGAAGAGTAAAGGATTAATTGAAACGTATGAGAATATCATCGACTTTCGCCAAAAATTCTCTAAGCAACTGCAATTATGTCTTGCCAAGAACGAGTATCTAAAAAGTCTAGTTAAAGCTGAGGCAATTGAAACTCTATCCGATAATTCGGAGGCCAAAGAGAGAGAGTCGTCCTACGACCTATCAGAAGAAGCAAAGGTTCTCCTTCAAGCTGCAGCAGAACGGGATGACGGAACAATCCTAATGATGTCATTTGTGGGCGGCCGTAGGATACAAGCCGGAGGCAAATCGTTTGGTGGTGACAGAGGTCGAGAAAGTGCAAAATGGGAAGGGGCATTAAACGAACTCGAAATCAACGGGTTGGTTGTCGGTCGCGGCTACAAAGGTGAAGTTTACGAATTGACTCATGAGGGTTGGGTTGTGGCCGATGCTCTATGACATTGCGTTACAGGTGACATCCAGTCCGTTTCGCTCCATTGTCATCCGGTAGGGATTCGGTTATAGCAGTCAAGGGTGTCGGCTACAAGTTTATTCCTGAGGCATAAGGACCAAAACCAACATAGCCTGGACCAACTTGATTCAAGGCCTCCCATTTAGCCGAGATCCAGGATCATAAAGCGCTCGGCCCGGGGATTTTGGTTGTAGTCTTTGGTGTCCTTGAACCCGAATCGTTCGTACAGGGCGTTGGCCGCCTTCAGGTCCCGGCGGGTGTCCAACAAGAGCCGGGAAAAACCCTTTGACCGGGCCAGGTTTAAGGCGCTCTCTAAAAGGGCCCGGCCCAGGCCCCCTTTGCGGTGACCAGGCTCTATATACATCCTTTTGATCTCGCCCACGCCCGGCTCAATCTGACGCAGTCCTATGCAGCCCACCGGCTCTTGTTCATGCAGTAAAACGATCAGCCCCCCGCTTTGGTAGCCGCTCTCCAGGTCCTGCAGGTCCTTATCCAGACAGGCCGGATCGTTTTCCAACCCCAGCTCCGCAAAATAGGCCTGCATCAGCCCCTGGACCGACCCCAGGGTCTGGGCCTGGGCCAGCTCCAGTCGGTATCCTATGGGCATGGACGGCCAAGCGCCGCCCGCAGGCAGACCCGTCTCCTGTGCATTTTGCCCGCAACCTTGGGCCTCGCTGTGGTCGTGGCTGTGTTTCAATTCCCTTCTCCTTAGAACCAATGCCTCCAGAATATACATTTTAGCCCGCCTGCCGTCAAAAGGCGCCCTTCAGCCTGATTGACTTTTTCCCCGCCCCCGGACATATTCAAAAGAGGGTCCTTACTCATCACCGGTTATGGGGAGCAGGGCATGAATATCAGCCGCCTTTTTTCCCGCCGCCCCCAAAGCGGCTCAGCCCAAATACCTCCGGCCCCGGATTCCTCCGGCTGGGAGGACCTCACCGTGGCACCGGCCAAGGTCCTGGCCAAGATCGAGCCCGGCATGAGCATCTTCCTGGGTACCGGGGTGTCGGAACCGCGCACCCTGGTCAAACACCTGATGAGCAGCCAGGAAAGCAATCTCCAGGATCTGGAGCTTATCCAGCTTATCAGCCTGGGTGACGCCGTCTCCGTTCAGGGACTCAGCGCCCACAGGTACAGGCTCAAGACCTTTTTTGCGGGCTGGGTGGCCAGCGAGGCCATCGCCGCAGGCAGGGTGGACCTGATACCCAGCCGGTTTTCCCGCATACCCGCCTTGATCAAAGGCGGGCAGCTGCCCATCAACGCCGCCTTTGTTCAGATCACGCCCCCTAACGAAGCCGGGTATTGCAGCCTGGGCGTGACCGTGGATGTGGCCCGGCAGGCCATGGAGCAGGCCCAGTTGGTGGTGGGTGAAATCAATCCCCAGATTCCCTTTACCTTTGGCGACACCTTTGTGCCCCTGTCGGACTTCGATTTTGTGGTCAAGTGCGACCAGGAGCCTCTTTTGTTCCCCCGCTGGCCGGTGGAGGAAGTCCACGACCAGGTGGCGGCCAATCTGGCCTCTGTTATTCAGGACGGAAGCTGCCTGGCCTTTTCCATCGGGCCCCTGTACGAGGCCTTGGCCCGTCATCTGGCGCGCAAACGCAATCTGGGCATACACTCGCCCCACTTCACCGACGCCCTCATGGACCTGGTTAAAAGCGGCGCGGTCAGCAACCGTTACAAGCAGACCTACAAGGGAAAATCCCTGACCTCCTATGCCCTGGGCTCAGGCGAGCTCATGGCCTGGCTGGACCGCAACCCCATGGTGGAGTTCCAGGGGCTGGAGGTTACATTTGACCCCTTGCACATAGGGCGCAACCCCAACTTCGTGGCCCTGCTACCGGCGCGCAAGGTGGACCTCTCAGGCAGGATAGCCCTGCCAGCGGGCAAGGGCAATGTGGTGGCCGGTCCGGGCGAGGCCCTGGACTATCTCATCGGCGCCCAGATATCTCCCGGCGGCCAGACCATCTTCGCCCTGCCCAGCCGTAACCGTGAAGGCAGCGCCAATATCCTGCTCTCCGTGGAAAACCTGCCCAACCAGATCTCAATAAGGGAGTCCGTGGACCTGGTGATCACGGAATACGGAATCGCCAGCCTGCAGGGGCGCACGGTGCGCGAACGGGCCCAGGCCTTGATCGACATCGCCCACCCCCAGGACCGGGCCGCCTTGGTGGAACAGGCCAAGGCCAAACGCATCTTGTATGAGGACCAAATTTTTCTGCCTGAATCCGCCCAGCTCTATCCTGACGACATCACCCACACCCATACCTTTGGAGACGGCCTTGAGGTGAGATTTCGGGCCATCAAACCCTCGGACGAGGAGGAAATGCGGCGGCTGTTTTACCGCTTTTCCGATGAGGCCATCTACTACCGCTATTTCAGCCCCATCCGGGCCATGCCCCACGCCAAGATGCAGGAGTATGTGAACATAGATTACCAAAGGGTGATGTCCCTGGTGGGACTGACCGGAGAGGCCGCGGGCAGGCATATCATCGCCGAGGGCCGTTATGTGCTTTCCCGATATGAGCCCTTTGCCGATGTGGCCTTTGTGGTGGATGAGGATTTTCAGGGCCGGGGAATAGCCACCTACCTGGTCAAACTTCTGAAGGAGGTGGCGCGCAAGCAAGGGATCAAGGGATTCACCGCCGATGTCCTGGCCTCCAACCGGGCCATGATGAAGGTGTTCGAAAAAAGCAACCTCAAGGTGCACGCCAGACTGGAGGAGGGCGAGTACCGCCTTACCATCCCCCTTGAGGACCTCCCGGTCTAGCCGCCCCGGGCGAGCCTGGCCCGGCATCACCCGAACCGGATTATAAAAAAGCCCTGCCATCTCCAGCGCACAGCTAAAGCCTGACCGCCAGGGGGCCGTTGAAAAACCGCCTGGTAGGGGCGGTTTAATGTTATGGTGCTTATTCAACATGCGAACAGCACAGGAGGCAGCTAATGTCAGAGCATCAGGTTTACGCACTCAAGTTCGCCGGTCCCTTAACCAGTTCCGGCGCCCTGCTCATGTGGTTCAAGGAATGGGAAGAAAAGGCCCAGCGCGGATACTATATCTGGTGCATCCAGTCTGAGCAGCAGGCCGTGGTGGTGGACGCCGGCGTCGCCCCTAGCCTGGCCGCGGAAAGGAAGCTGGCCGGCTATGTGGACCCAGCCGCCATGATGGAACGTCTGGGCACGCCCGCCGACCAGGTGGAACACCTTGTGCTCACCCACCTTCATTGGGACCACATCAACGGGGTAAGCCTGTTTCCCAACGCCACCATCTATGTGCAGGAAAGCGAATACCGTTTCTGGACCCAAAACCCGCTGGCCCACAGGCCCCCCTTTGCCTCCCTGGCTGACCGCGAGGCCTTGGATTTTCTGGCCTCTCTGCAAGGCAGCTCCCGGCTGGTCCTCACCCAGGGTGACCAGGAGATTCTGCCCGGCATCCGCTGCGTTTTGGCTCCGGGCCACAGCATCGGCCACCAGGCCGTGGCCGTAAACACCGGCGAGGGGACTATTATCCTGGCCTCTGACTGCGGGCATCTGTTCCGCAACTTTAAAGAAGACTGGCCCAGCTCCATCTTCGTGGACATGGCCTCTTTGTTGCTGACCTATGACAAGCTGCGCGCCTATGCCACCAGCCCTGACCTGATATTCCCGGGGCACGATCTCTTGATGACCGACAACTTTCCCCAGGTGGCTGAGGACATTACCCGCTTGGCCTGAAAGACCATAAAAACCAGCTTGCTGAATGAGGCTCGTCCGGGCCTGTTTAAAAGGGGGGGCAGGCCGCTGAGCTTCAGATTCTCTGTCAGATGTATTCCGTTATGAATTAATTTTGATAATATTAGTATTTACAAATACTTAATTGTTGAAATATCTGCGCACTTGATTATTGCCGGCCGCCTTTCATACAACCCTGTATAGGCTCGCCGCTCCCACCGGGAAAAAATCAACCCCTCCCTTATACGATTATTTCATTATTGGCAACCATTTAGCCTGAGTGGCCCATTCGATGGCACACTCGTTGCTTATTCCTATGCCCAAATCAAGCTTCTGCAATCCGTACCAACATTCGCAGAACAATGGTGATTTGAAATCCTGGTTTGTTTCGGAGCCTACACCATGTGGTCGATAAAGTTATCACTCTATAAAAAGGACAATTATTCATGAGAAGGCTCTTGGATGCTGTGAGCAGGAAATTGGATCACCTGGGGGCACTCCTCGGCTGCATGGCCATTATGGTCATGACCTGGATGATCGCTCAAAACGTCTTCATGAGGTATTTCCTGAACAAGCCTTCGGAGTTGGTCGAGGAGTACAGCGGCTTTCTTTTTGTATTTCTTGTTTTCATGGGCCTAGGCTATGTCACCCGAAAGGACCTCCACATCAGCGTTGAGTTGGTCTTTAGACGCTTTCCTGAAAAGATTAGAAAATACATTAGCTTAACGACGATGGCCCTCAATACGATAGTGGTCCTGGTTTATCTCGTTTTTGCGGTTCGGGTCCTGATCCAGGGGTTTAAGACCGGAGAGTCTTCCGTGGTCACCCTCACTCCCCTATGGCTTCCCAAAATCTTTATGTGCGCCGGGCTGGCGATCTTCCTTCTCGCGACCATCAACCGCTTGGTCAACATCGCCGCTTCCATGAAAGAACCTTCCCCACCCGTTATGGAACCGGACGCTGAGTGAGAGGCTGAGCAATGGATGCACCTTTCCTAACCGGATTGATTTACTGCTTCCTGTTGTTCACCCTCCTGGTCAGCAACATGTGGATCGCCACCGCCTTGGGCGCGGTGGGCCTGATAGGCCTTTACTTTGTCACCGGCGGAGGCGCGGTGACTATGGTCGGGGAACTGTTGTTCAACTCGACCAATCACTTCACCTACACCATGATCCCCTTGTTCATCTTCATGGGCGAGCTGATTAAACACACCGGTATCAGCGAGCGCCTTTACGACGGCGCCTCCCATTGGGTTCGCCGCATTCCCGGCGGCCTGCTCCATTCCAACATCGTTTCCTGCGCCATCTTCTCGGCCGTCTCCGGCTCAAGCATGGCCACGGCGGCGACTATCGGCGCGGTGGCTATTCCAGAGATGAGAAAGCGCGGTTATCAAAAGAGGATTCTCTTCGGCTCCCTGGCCGCCGGGGGTACTCTGGGCATCCTTATCCCGCCGAGCTTGGGCCTGATCATCTATGGTTCGGTGGTCGGCGAATCCATCGGCGAGCTGTTCATCGCCGGGATCATCCCCGGCATTCTCATGACCGCCTGTTTCATGCTCTACGTCTGTCTGGTGGCCGTCTTCAGACCGGCAATGGCTCCGCGCGGGGAGAAAATCTCCCTACGCGGCATGATCTATTCCCTGAAAAACGTGGCCCCGGTGACCCTATTGATCTTCATGGTCCTGGGGACCATTTATCTCGGTGTGGCCAGTCCCACCGAGGCGGCTGCTCTGGGGGCGGCCATGGCCTTTATTCTGGCGCTGTTATACCGCCGCCTGAACTGGACCAACATGACCTCCTCGCTGAGCAGCGCCCTCCAGACCAGCTGTTACATCATGCTCATCGTGGTCAGCGCCTATATCCTCTCCATGGCCTTTTCCATGGAGAGAATTCCGGCCGAGCTGACCTCGGCCGTGACCAGCTTGAATATCAACCGTTACGCCATCTGGGCCTTGCTGGTTCTGGTCTACATCGTCATCGGGGCCTTTATCGACGGTATTTCCATCCTCTTGCTGACTGTGCCGGTGGTCCACCCCATGATGACCGCCCTGGGATTCGACTCCATCTGGCTGGGCATTGTCTTGACCATCTGCATCGAGATGGGCCAGATCACTCCCCCGGTGGGGGTCAACCTCTTCGTTATTCACGGCATCTCCGGCCGCAAGCATTTCAAGGACGTGATCCTGGGCAGCCTGCCCTTCTTTTTCATCCAAATTCTGGTGGTCGCCATTTTAACCATCTTCCCGGTTCTGGTTACCTGGCTGCCAAGCATGATGATCACTCGGTATTAGGAGTCTGAACCTTGGGGCAGGCAGCAGGCCAAAGGGCTGAAAAGAAAACCAGACAAAACAAAGGGGGACCTTTTTGCTCTTGCGGTGATTTGAGTTGTGGGCAAGGGCGCACTTTTACTCTTGGGAGGAGGATGAGCGGTATGAAAAAACTTCTTGGCTTATTTGCGGCTATTTGTCTCTGCGCCACCCTGGTAGTGGTAACCGGGCCGGGGCCTGCCCAGGCTCAGGTCATCAAGTGGAAGGCGGCCA
>JASFOZ010000210.1:0-7256 GCA_050116255.1 Desulfarculaceae bacterium | reverse complement strand
AGCACCAAGCTTTTAGTTGCTTTTCTTTTAGTGGGGATTATCCCTTTTGCCGTGATGGGGGCTATCTCGCTATTAAACGCCAACCAGGCCCTCTCCACCCAGGCCTTCAACCAATTAAGTGGTGTGCGGGATATCAAGGCACAGGCGGTGAAAAGATATTTTTCGCTGATGGAAAACCAGATATCAATATTATCCGAAGACCGCATGATAGTAGGGGCGACTAAGAGCTTAAGAAACTATTTTCGCGATTTCCGAGAGGATAATGAAATAAAGGATAATAAGCTGCAAACTATGGCCCAGAAAGTCCGGGATCACTATCTGGGTGCTTTTAGCAATGAATACAAAAAACGCAATAAGGAACGGAATCCCCCTGCGGAAGAATACTTCGCCAAGCTGGACAAAAACGCCATTGCTTTACAATATTATTACATAGTTAATAACAAGAACCCCCTGGGCTCCAAATTCAAGCTTGGCCGGGGCGCTGACGACTCCAGCTACAGCGCCTACCACGAACATATCCATCCCAACTTTATTAAGTATATAAATGCGTTTGGTTATTATGACCTATTGCTGGTTGAGCCCAAAAACGGCAGCATCCTTTATTCCGTGTGCAAAGAAGCTGATTTTGCCACTTCTTTGTTGAACGGGCCGTTTTCCCAAACCAGCCTTGGCGAGTGCTTCCGCAAGGCCCTGGCTGCCGGAAAGAAAGGAAAAAAGGATGCTGTAATCTTGGTGGATTTCAAGCCTTATGCACCTTCCTTTGAAGCGCCGGCCGCCTTTATCGCCTCTCCGATCATGGAAGATAAGGATTTGATGGGTGTGGCAGTATTCCGGCTAAAAGTGGATGTTCTCAACACGATTATGACTGAGCGCCAGGGAATGGGTAAGACTGGTGAAACCTACCTGGTTGGCCAGGATAAGTTGATGCGCTCGGATTCGTTTTTGGACCCCAAGCACCGGACCGTATCCGCCTCTTTTGCCGATCCCCAAAAGGGAGAGGTGGATACCTTGGCCTCCCGGGAGGCCCTGGCCGGCCGCAAAGGGGAGCTGGTAATCACCTCCTACCATGGAAACTCAGCCCTCTCCGCCTTTGCTCCTCTTAAAGTCGGCGGATTCACCTACGCCCTGATGGCTGAGATGGACAAGTCCGAGGCTTTTGCCGCAGTGGACGAGTTGACCTGGCTGGGGATCATCGTGGGGGTGGTGGGCCTGGCAGCAATAATTGGTGTGGGCCTGCTCATTGGGCGGGTGATCAGCAAACCCTTGAATCAGGCGGTGTCGGGCCTGACTGCGGGATCCAACCAGGTGGCGGCGGCCGCTTCCCAGGTCTCTGATTCCAGCCAGTCCCTGGCTCAGGGGGCCTCGGAACAGGCCGCCTCTTTGGAAGAGACCTCTGCTTCGTTGGAGCAGGCTTCCGCCGTGACCAAGCAAAATACAGAGAACGCACAGCAGGCGGATGCCTTGATGAAGGAGACCAGCGCTGTATTGGAGAGGGCTGCGGGCTCCATGAAGGAAATGCACAATTCCATGGAGGAGATTAACTCCGCTAGTGAACAGACCAGCAAGATCATTAAGACCATCGACGAGATCGCCTTCCAGACCAACCTGCTGGCCCTGAATGCGGCGGTGGAGGCGGCCCGGGCCGGGGAGGCCGGGGCTGGGTTTGCGGTGGTGGCGGACGAGGTCAGGAACCTGGCCCTGCGCGCGGCCGAGGCGGCCAAGAACACCGAGTCGCTGATACAGGACACGGTGAGCAAGGTGAAAACAGGCTCCGAGATTTTAGCCAGAACCAACGAAGAGTTTGAGCAAGTGAATAAAAACGGCCAGGAGGCGGGACAGTTGATTTCCCAGATAGCCTTGGCTTCTGTAGAGCAGACCCAGGGGCTCGAGTCCATTAACCAGGCGGCAACCGAGATGGACAAGGTCACCCAGCAGGTGGCCGCCCACGCCGAGGAGTCGGCTGCCGCCGCTGAACAGCTGACCTCCCAGGCCGAAAGCATGAAGGGTATGGTGCGGAAGGTGGCAAAAATGGTGCAAGGGGAAGGAGATAACCACCACGGGTTGCATGGGCCGGAAACACCTCAAATGCCCGCCCCAGACCGGAAAGGGAAGAAGCGTTATCTACCCGGGTCGGCCCAGCCTCCGGATGAAGGAAAGAAAAGTCCTAAGTCAGCTCCAAAGCCAGATCCTGAAGCGGCAATCCCCATGGCCGATGGTGAGGAAGATTTTAAGGATTTTTAGGGACCGCGTCTGAGTGAGAGTGCGCTCCAGCTGTTGCAGCGTAGGGCGCACATTTTCCCATCCATGTCCGGGAGGGTTCCACTCCGGGGCGGCGAATGCCGATCCGCTGCTATTTATAGCAGCCTCGCTCCCAGTTCGGCGATGTCCGAGCGTTCTCCTTTAAGCAGCGTCATGTGTCCGCTTAAGGGAGAGCCTTTCAGCTTTTCCACCAGCAGAGTGAAGCCGTTGCTGGCCGCGTCCAGATAAGGATGGTCTATCTGGCCGATGTCGCCGGTGAACACGATCTTGGAGTTTTCTCCGACCCGGGTCAGCATGGTCTTGATGGCGTGGGCCGAGCAGTTCTGGGCCTCGTCCACCAGGATGAACTGATTGGGGATGCTGCGGCCCCTGATAAAGGTCAAGGCCTCCATCTCCATCTGGCCGGTGAGGGAGAGGTAATCTTCTATTGCCGGCGGCGGCTCGCTGCTTTTAAAAAGATGCTTTTGTCCCCGCATCCGGCTGCCCCCTACGGTGCCGGAGTTGTGAAAGAGAAATTGCAGGTTGTCATAAATGGGCTGCATCCAGGGGCGGATTTTTTCGTACTTGTCCCCAGGTAGAAAGCCCAGGTCCTGCCCTTCCAGGGGGATGATAGGGCGGGTTATCAATAGCTTGCCGAACTGGTTCTGCTCCAGAACCAGGTCCAGGCCCGCAGCCAGGGCCAACAGGGTCTTGCCGGTGCCGGCCCCTCCGGCCAGGGTGACCACTTTCACCCTGGGATCCAAAAGCAGCTCCAGGGCAAATAGCTGTTCTTTGTTGCGGGGCCTTAGCCCGAAGCATTTGGAGCTGTCTTGGATTACCAAGGGTTCCAGCCAGCCGTCCACCAGCCGGGCCAGGGCGGAGGCGGATGGGGAGGCGTCACAACGCAACACCACCAACTGGTTGGGCATGATTTCTGCCTGGTCCGGTAAGGGCAGCCTTTTTTCGGCAAAGAAACGGTCGAGATCCTGGGCAGGCACAATGACCTTGACCTGGCCCGAATAGAGCTTGCGGAAATCAACCTTGTCGCTGGTGAGATCTTCGGCCCTGATGCCCAGGACGTCGGCCTTGAGCCTGAGGTTCATGTCCTTGGAGATCAAGGTCACCTGGCCGTTGCCGTTGTGGTTTGAAAGATTGAGGGCCACCGCCAGTATGCGGTTATCCGGCTTGGCCGAGTCCAGGTACTCCAGTTCCTCGGGCAGGTCCTCCATCTCGCGGTGGTTGATTTCGATGCGCAGAGTTCCGCCGCTGGGGAGCTTGACCCCATGGGCCAACGGGCCCTGGCCGCGCAGATTGTCCAATAAACGCGAAACTTCACGGGCGTGACGGCCGATTTCGTCCTGACGTCTTTTTTGGTCGTCGATCTCTTCGATCACCGCCAAGGGGATGACCACATGGTTGTCTTGGAATACGAAGATGGCCTGGGGATTGTGCAACAGCACGTTGGTGTCCAGTACATAGGTTTTAGGCATGGAGTCGCTGCTCCTGTTTGCAACTTGGTTGCTTGGGAAAGGATTGAATGGCCCGGGCCATACAGACTGTGACCAGATTTCTGATCACGAATCTCAGCCCTTGGCATTCTAAGGAAGCTTGGAGATCAATTAGGGTTGGTCCCAACAGGACTCTTGACGCAGTATATTTTTGCATCCAGGCCAGTCTACAGAGCCGTATGCAACATTACAAGCACCACCGTGGCCGTCAGTATTGCGGTTTTGTGTCAATTCCCCATGATGCCATGAAAAACAGCCTCTTGCCGGCGGATACAAACCTAAGGGGCCTTAGGCTGCGCCGTAGGGCCCGGCCTTTAGGGCAAGGGAAAGGGACCGGGCCCCAAACAAGAGGGGAAAAAGCAGGGTGAGGCGCTAGTTGGACGACGCCTTTAAGTCTATGATTTTTATATCGTCCACGTAAATCTTGGTCTTGTACCGGGTGATTTGCTGTACCCGCTTACTGATTTTAACCAGCCTGCGTACTTCGTAATCCAGAGATTTCAGACCCTCCTGTAGGGGATGGTCAGGGGGCAGACTCATAAGGATGAGTTCCAGCCTGGTGCTGAGGGTCTGTAAAGGTTGATTGAGTTCATGGCAAACCGCACCGGCCAACTCGATGGCCGCCTGCATTTTTTCGTGCTCTATGCGCTCCTCTTCCAGACGGGCGCGTTCGGTGGTGTCCTCCAGGACGCACAAGGCATGCAAAAGATTGCTTTGGGGATCCTTCACCCATTTCCCCGACAGGTTGACATTCAATTCCCCACCGTCTTTTTTGATGACGGTGTAAGAGATGTTGTTTACATGGCCTTCTTTAAGGAAGCTGGGGAACATCTGTTCCTGGGCATAACGCCGGGAGTTTGAGTTTAGGAAATCAAACCATCTCTTGCCGATGACTTCGTCTTCCCTGTAGCCGAGGGTGTTGAGCCAGGTTTGGTTAACCTTGATCAAGCGCCCCCCGGTGTCCAGAGATTGCAGCATGGCCGGGGTGTAGTCATAGAGTGATTTGTAGAGCTGTTGGGAGAGGCCCAAAGCCTTTTCGGTGCTTTTAAGATTGGTAATGTCCTCCATCAAAAAGACCATGCCCCGGGATTCCCCTTGGGGACCGTGCAGGGGGGCGGCGTTAATAATTATGTCAACCAGAGCGCCGTCCTTACTTTGATATCTGGCCTCGAACCTGGGATTGCTCTCTCCTCTTAGAATGCGGTCCATATCTTCCTGGAAAAAACCTTTGCCCTCCCCAGACATAAAGATTTCAGGGTTGCTCATGATTTCTTCGGAAGTCCAGCCAAAGATTCTCTCAGCGCCTTTGCTCCAGGAGGTGATGTTCCCTTCCAGGTCTATAGTCAGGATGCCGAGGGGAGAAGCCTCGATTATGGCCTCAAGTTTTTCGCTGGTTTCCCGCAGTTTAGCTTCTGTTTTTTGCCGTTGTTGGATCTGGGCGGAAAGCAGTTGATTGGTCTGGCGCAGTTGATCCTCTGATTCAGCCAGCTCCCGGTGCTTGCGGGATAGCCTCTGCTGGCTTTTGATCCGGTTCTGTTCAAACAGGCCCATGATAATGGCCAATAATGAATAGGTTATGACGAATCTAAGCAAGAAGACATTTGATACTTGAGCTGGTTGGGCATCAAATCCCATTAGCAAAATAAGCAGGGTGCACAAAAATGCGGCGGAGATGAAGTAGGCCAGTTTGAGGTTAAAGGTCAAAAAAGCAAAAACCACGAATATATAGCTCCAGGTCAGTCTGCTGACGCCCCCGGCGGTTATAAACATGAAAATAATCAAAAAACCGATCAGAGTAATGAAAGAGATCAGGGCAAAGGAGTAATAGGTGATCTGGCGTTCCTTTTCCTGAACCCTTCTGGCCCAAAACCAAGATCCCCCCAACACGGCGGCCATCAAAAACAAGGTTGCACTGGTTATATATTCGCCTGATGCTGCCCGGTAAACGGCGAAAAACAAAAGCGGCGGCGAAGCCAGCCACAACATCATCTTTAATATGTATTTTTTCCGGGATAGGTCCACCTCAAGAGAGGTGAAATGGTTATGGTTAGATGGTTGGCTCATTGGCTGTTGATTGATCAGGCACCCCGGCGGTCAAATAGGGGCGTGCATCCGAAATAATATAATTTGCTAATTCTATTCTTGAAATGAAACAATGCTCTGCCCTCTGGGGCAGGCATCGATTATTCCAGGTTAGCAGGCTTGGGCAGACAATATATCCGGTTTACCTTGGCAGGAAAATTTTTTAATTGAGCGGCTTTAGTCCGGATATTTAAAGGCCACTGTTTTTAGTAGAGGTCGTTTCAGATTCAGAGCATGCCAGGCTAAGCGCGAGAGCCCAGGCCGGTTTTCTAAAAATACTAGAGTATTTGGTTGCTCTCTACAATGGATTTTTTGCGGCAGGCGGTATCTGGTCACGAGAAATAAAAGGGGCGCCCCAGCCCCTTATACGGCAGGCAAAGGGCGCCCCCCACCCCACTAGTTACAGGCTAAAAGCCTGTGAAATCGTCTTCCCCCAGCGGAATGGCATTATTTGAAGTCGCTTTCCCGGAAGTAATTATATGAGCCCGTGGCTCGGGCAAGGCCTTGGGTTCTTCATCCCGTCCGCCTTTGAGCCGTTTAGTCTCCTTGCCGTTGCCTCCGCCGGTCATACGCATCAATTCTCCCACAATGGCTTTCATGGTTTCGGCCTGGGCGGAAAGCTCCTCAGCCGCTGCCGCAGACTCTTCGGCGTTGGCGGCAACCTGCTGGGTGACCCGGTCCATCTCGCTCATGGCGGTATTCACCTGATCAATACCCGTGGCCTGTTCGGAGCTGGCGGCGGCGATCTCACCCACCAATCCGGCCACCTTGGAGGCGCTTTCCTGCACCTGGGTAAAGGCCTCGTCCGTGGTCACCACCAGGTCGGAACCGGTCTTGATGTCCTTTATGTTCTCCTCGATCAGGCTGGCGGTGTTCTTGGCCGCCTCGGCCGCGCGCATGGCCAGGTTCCTGACCTCTTCCGCCACCACCGCAAAACCGGCCCCAGCCTCCCCGGCCCGGGCCGCCTCCACGGCCGCGTTCAGGGCCAACAGGTTGGTCTGGAAGGCGATCTCGTCTATGGTCTTGATGATCTTGGCGGTCTCGTCGCTGGCAGAGTTTATCTTTTCCATGGCCTTACGAAGCTTCTGCATAGACTGATTGGCCTTGGCCACGATGTCGCTGGCCTCTTTCATCATGGAGTCGGCCTGGTCTGCGTTATTTGCGTTCTGCCGAGTCATGGAGGCCATCTCCTCCATGGATGAGGAGGTCTCTTCCAAAGAGGCCGCCTGCTCGCTGGAGCCTTGGGCGAGCCCTTGACTGGCATTAGAGACCTGGCCCGCGGCTGAGGCCACTTGCAGGGCTCCTTGAGACATCTGGCCCGAGATTCCGCGCAGCACCTTGGTTATTCCCCGAACCAAAAACACAGATAGAAACATGCCCACTATGATGGCGATCACTGAGACCAGTGAGACCTGAAATCTGGTGCCA
>JASFOZ010000209.1:0-7287 GCA_050116255.1 Desulfarculaceae bacterium | reverse complement strand
AGCCGCCCGGGTCCCTGTCATAATCTGGCTTATTTTAAATAAGCCCTTCCCTCTTCTGCTGCGGGCAGGGTCACCACAAAGGAGGCCCCCTCCCCTTCCCGGTTGTGAACCTCCACCTGTCCGAAGTGGCGGGTGACGATCTTATGCACAATGGATAAGCCCAGGCCCGACCCGGAATCCTTGGTGGTAAAAAATGGATTAAAGATGTTGTGAATTACTTCCATGTTGATGCCGCCGCCGCTGTCACTCACCTCGCCGGCCACAAACTGCTTGCCTTCGCGCATAACCGCAAAGGTGCGCAAGCTCAAGGTGCCGCCTTTGGAGTTCATGGCCTGGACCGAATTCAATAGGATGTTGAAGAACACGTGCTTGATCTGACGATCATCGCAATAGACCTTGGGAAGTTCGGGGCTAAAATCCGTAACCACCTCAATCCGGTTTTCGGTTAGCTCCCTCTGCAATAGCTCCAGGGCATCATCCATGATTGCATTGAGGTCATGTTCCTCATAATTGTCCCTGGCGTCGGTGGAAAAATCCAACATCTCGTTCAAGGTGCGCTCGAGCCTGGTAACTTCTTCTATGATTACATCTAGATACGGCCTTATGTTGGACTCGTCGCCGACCTTCTTACGAATGCGTCGGGTAAAGCCGCCGATACTTACCAGGGGATTACGGATCTCATGGGCCACGCCGGCCGCAATTTCCCCCAAAGCGGCCAGTTTGTCCGCCTCCAGCAGCCGGTTGCGCATGTAGGCCAGCTCCCGGTTGGCGTTCTCCAGATTCTGATACAAACGGCTGGTCTCCACGGAAAGCCCCCCGAGATTGGCCAGCATGGAAAGGAGAGTCAGGTCTCTATCGCTGAAAGGCCGCTCGGTTTCGGCGTGGTTGACCACCAAGACCCCCACCGCCTTGCCCTTGGCGAACATGGGCACAGCCACAAAGGGGTGCGGGCCTTGGGCGGCAATGAACTGAGGGGACACATTGGGGTCTTCAGTCGGCTCATTGACTATAAAGGGTCTTTTATCGATCACGGTCCGGGCGAGTATGCTGGTCTCAGGTTCCAGCTCCACTTCCAAGCCCATCAGATCTTCATCCAATCCCAGGCCCGCCGTATCTGCCAATTTTCGGACATCGGCCAGGGTCTGGGCCAATTCCCGGGTCTGCTCCGGTAAGCTGCTCTGGGCCATGTCTGCCACCGCCCTGAGCACCTTATCTTCTTCGTTCACCAAAAACAAAATCACCCTGTCGTGGTCCAGGCCCGCGGGATGGGTCACGGCGTAGAGTATTATCTGCACGGTTTCATCGAAATCCACCGTGGTCATCAAAACGGTGCTGATCTCAATCAAGGTGGCCAGGGCCCCCACCATCTCCTCGTTGCGCTGGGCCAAATCCTCGATACGTTGCACGGCCAAGGCGTTTTCCAGGGCCGCCGAGACCATGGAGGCCATGGTGGTTAGAAGGTTTTGGTCTTCCTGGCTGAATCCGTCGTCTGTGGGCTCCTGCAGGCCAGGGGCCTTTTCAAATACGCACAGATGACCCTCGTAGTTGCCCTTGAAGGACAAGGGCACGCATAGGCTGTAACTTTGGCCTTTCTTTGATTTCCTTTTATTGCAGGTCCGGGCCCTTTTGACCGGGCCGTTTTGTTCATCATCGCTGCAAGGAACCTTGCACAGATCCTGGTCCAGACACTTTTTGGGCACCTTTCCGTGCACGGCCCGCATCTGTCTTTGTTGGCCGTTCTTGGTACATACATGCACCAGTCCGCCTTTGGCGCCCAGAAGCTTGGAACAGATACCCGCCACGGTCTTAAGCAGTTCATCCGCTTCGATGGTGGATACCGCCGCCCGCCCCAGGTCGGAAAGCACATTGAGCTCGGCGATCCGTTTCTTGGCCTCGAAATAAAGGCGGAAATTGCGGATGGAGCCAGCCATCTCCCGCGCCACCATCTGCAGCAGGCGCACTTCCCCTTCGCCTAAAACCGTCTCCGGGGCCAATATCAAAAGGAGCACGGCATAGAGCCGATTATCATCTTGAACCGGAAAAACCGCAGCCAATTCCCCGGGGCGGCAAAGTGCGTCCAGGGCCGGGTCTCCCTTGATTTCATCCGTGGCCACCAACAAAGGCTCCCGCCTTAAGGCGGTTTCCCCCAATTTGCCCACCCCAAAATCCACGCTCATTTGGCCAGGCTCACCGAAACTGCGGGGCCAGGTGTTGGCCTTGGAAAGCTTGCCTTTTCCCTGCTCCTGCAAAAACAAAAGAGCGCCCCTGGAGTCGAAGTGCGCGCTCACCGCACCCAGAATGGCGTCCAGCCTCTCGTCCACGTCCACACTGCTATTGGCGATCTCCACCACATGGGCCAAAAGCTCGAAGCGGCGATCCTCAGACATGACCTAGCTCTCCGAGCCTTTCTGCCTCAGTTGCTGCGTGCGCTGGTAGAGTTGTTCATATTGGAGAACCACCCGGTTCCAAGAAAAGTCCAAATCCATGCCCCGGCGCATGATCTGCGTCCAAAGCTGCTGGTTTTGATAGGCTGCCAGCGCCCTCTCGATTGTCTGCAGCAGGGCGTCGCTGCTGTAGGGCTTGAATTTAAAGCCTACACCCGGCTTGGAATCAGTGTGGTTGGACACGGTGTCATCCAATCCGCCGGTGGCCCGGACCACAGGCACGGTGCCGTAGCGCAGGGCGTGCATTTGGTGCAGGCCGCAGGGCTCGTACTTGCTGGGCATAAGCAGAATATCAGCCCCGCCCATCATCTTGTGATCCAGGTCCTCGTCATATCCTATGTAGACTCCCAGGTTTTGGGGGCGCCGCTGGTTCAGGTCGTTGAGAAAGGCATGGTAATGGTCTTCGCCAAAGCCCATAAAGGCCATGTCCACACCTAAATCCAAGATGTCGTCAAGGGCGGGTGCGATGAGGTCCATACCCCTGCGGTTTAAAAGCCGCCCGATAAACACCAAAAGGGGCCGCTCTGTCTCCTCGGAAAGGCCGAAGATGCGTCTGAGCTCCTTTTGGCAATCTTTCTTTGGGGTCAAATTTTCAGAACTGAACGACGCCGCTAAAAGCGGGTCATTTCGGGGATCCCACTTGGCATAGTCAATCCCATTGGTTATGGCCGCCAGCCTGTCTGTCCTGGCTTTGAGCACTCCTTCCAATCCCTGCCCAGCTTCCGGCTTGAGTACCTCACGGGCATAGCGGTCCGAAACCGTGGAGATCATGTCCGCGAATACCAGCCCCGCTTTCAGAAAATTGATCTTGCCGTAAAACTCGATGGCTTCGGGAGTGAAGTATTCCCAATCCAGGCCGGTCAGAGGCATGTCATAGTGCCAAAACACGCCTTGGTTGCCAAGATTGTGCACGGTCATCAAGCTCCCGGCCCCCGCAAAAACCTCACCCTGGGCATAGAGGCTCTTCAGGTAAAGGGGAACCAGGCCCGCGGTCCAATCATTGGCATGCACGATATCCAAAGGCCGGCCCAAGGCCATGGCCAGTTCCAAGGCAGCACGGCTGAAAAAAATGAACCGTTCCGCATTATCTTCATAATCCCCAAAGGCGTTGCCGTATAATCCCTCCCGGTCGAACAAATGCTCGTGACTGATTAGATATACGGTCACCTGCGGGCTCAAAGGCATGCTCAGCACGCCGGCGCGATGATTCCGCCATGACACAGGCACTTCAAAACTGATGTCCGTAGGGTTTAGTTGAGCCTCAATCTCAGCAGACATCCGCCCCTTGGGTGTAACCACCATCACCTCATGACCACGTTCACCCAAGGCCAAGGGCAATTCATGGGACACCTCGGCCAACCCCCCCACCCGTTTGAAGGGCCAGACTTCGGGAGAAATGAACATTATGCGCATATTCAACTTTCCTCTGGGGCAAGGTGATATTTGTGATAATACCATGGCAGCGGGCGGCAACCAAATACCCGAAATATGGCCAGCCACTCCTGCTCTCAGGGGCAAAGCTCCGGTTTCATCTTACATTGACAGTTGTAGTGGGCAGGCGTAGGCTCTTAAGCAAACTCAACTTTCTTTTGCGGCTAACAAACCGTTGCTCGACTGGTCAAGAATCAAAATGGCCGCCTGCCTGGCGGTTCTGTGCATCACGCCGTTGTTGGCCTTTTTGGCGGCCGGTTTTGTCCTGCAGTGGATATTTTCCGGTCATACCCATTTGGCTGACCGTACTGTTTTTCTATGGCTGTCCTGGGCCATCTCATTTGTGGTCAGCCTGGCCGTGGCCGGAGCCGGGGCCTGGCTCTGGCACCGATACTTAACCCGGCAAGTGGACCTCCTTATAGAATATTGCCATGGTCTTGCCCTGGGTGACCTGCAAGTCATCTCAGATCAACCGGCCCAGGCCCCCGAGCTGGGGCGCCTGGGACTGGCTATTCAGGTAATGCGCAACGTTCTGGTTGACTATCTCAGTCTGTACCGCCGTTTTTTTGAGGCCGCCCCTGATATGTTTCTTGCCCTCAGCCCTGCCGGCGGCCGGATATTGGACGCCAATCAGGCCTTTTGTCAGGCGGTGGGCAAGTTGCGATACGAAGTGTTGGGCCAGCCGGTGGAAAATTTTGTCAATCTGGCAAAAGGATGGCAGGTGGCATTACAGGGAGAAGAAGGCCTGCACCGGGGCCATATAAAAAGAGAAACTTACACCATCGACATTGAGGCTAGTATATCATGGGAAAAGGGACCCCAAGGTCAACCCTGGGTGCTGGGGGCCACGCTGCGCGACGTTACTCAACACGAAGAACTCCTGCGGGAGCTTTTGGCAAAATCCACAGCCTTGGAAAACGCACTAGAAGAGATAAAAAGCGTGGAAGACCTTAAGGATCAATTTCTAACCACCCTCAGCCACGAATTAAAGACACCGCTGGTTTCCATAAAAGGTTTCCTGCAATTGATCATTCTGGGCAAGGCCGGACCAGAAGACACCCGCCGCTACTTGGACATTTGCTGGCGCAACCTGGGCAAACTGGAAAACCAAATCAACAACCTTTTGGATCTGGCCCGCCTGAGCCACAGTAAAGACCAATACGAAATGGGGCCGATTGACCTGGTCGGCCTGGTGCGCAATGAAATTGAAAACCTGCGGCCCATGGCCCAGGAAAAAAATGTGCAAATACAAGACTCTTTGCCGGATGGCGTTATAGTTAAGGGAAATGTCGAAAAACTGACCCAGCTTGTCGATAATCTATTAATGAACGCAATCAAGTATAATAAAGAAAACGGCCTGGTAAGAGTCGGCATAGATAAAGACGATACCAAGGTCACGCTGGCAGTCACGGATTCAGGTGTGGGCATGGACCGTGAACAAATGGCTAATATATTTAATAAATTCTACCGCGCCCAGGTTTACGGCACCGGCCGTATCGAAGGCCTGGGCATCGGACTTAGTCTGGTGCAGGAGATTGTGCGCATGCATGGGGGGGAGGTCTCTGTGGACAGCACTCCCGGTGAAGGTACAACCTTCACCGTAGCCCTGGAGAGGCAGGATTGAAAACTGAGCGCCCCCTAGTATTGTTGGTAGAGGATGATCAAGACACCGCCGTCCTTTACACCGCCCTTTTGGCGGCTGAAGGTATGGAAGTGGCTTGCTGCCGGGACGGCCACCAGACCCTGCATTGGTGGAACCGCAGCCAACGCCGCCCGGATTTGGTAGTCCTGGATGTCAGCCTTCCGGACGGAGATGGCTTAGAGCTTTTAAAGAAATTGAAATCCTTGGCGATGTCCTGTCCGCCCGTGCTGGTTCTCAGCGCTCATGGAGATCCCCGCATGCCGGGACGCTGCCGGGATTTGGGTGTGGGAATGTTTCTTGACAAACTAAAAGACCTAAACCATTTCGTGACTTCCGCCAAAGGACTCCTGGCCTCGTTCCCATCCAGTCAAACCAAGTGACACACATTTGAGGCATTAATACCTTTTTCGGGCAAATTGGTAAGATTTATAATCGGGCCACTTCGCCCTACAATTATTCGTTCCTATCTTTTTGGGGTGGGGGCAATTGGGTAGAACTTTTGCTTTGGCGAGTCTCGTTTGGGGCTATCAAGAACGATTACAAATAAGTTCCATGATTTCAAGGCTTTTATCAGCTATCTCCAAAATAAAAAAAGTTACGCCGATGCATGCCACCCTCCCTGCCTGCCCCTGTTAGGAGAGTGTAGCCATGAACGGCGTAACTGCCCTGTATATGTTGCAAGCTTCTTGCCAAAATGGATCACCGAGCTTCCTTAACTCAATTTTTTCTCTTTAGCGCCCTTTGGTAGGCTGAAAAGGCCTCTTCCCCGAATAGAACAAACCGGACCTCATCGAATGCCTCTGGGTTGTTGGAAATGGCCTCCTGGACCGCTTCCAGGGCCACCTCAGCGGCCTTTTCCAGGGGATAGCCATAGGCCCCAGTGGAGATGCTGGGAAAAGCGACCGTGCGCAGGCCGTTTTTAGCCGCCAAATCCAGGGATTTTCGATAACACGAGGCCAAGAGCTCGGCATCCCTTGGTTTTCCGCTGTAAATCGGGCCCACTGTATGTATAACCTTGTCAGCCGGCAGACGGCCGGCAGTGGTGATAACTGCCTCGCCGGTGGGACAACCGCCTATCTTCCGGCATTGCTCCATAATCTCCGGCCCGCCGGCCCGGTGAATGGCGCCATCCACTCCCCCACCTCCAGCAAGGCGGGAGTTGGCCGCGTTGACAATGGCCTGGGTGTTGGCCTGCGTGATATCCCCCTGGCTGAGTACCAGCTTGGTATTATTAATAAAACGCTCCTCCATGGAAAACCTCCGGCTACTTTTAGAGCTTGGGCGCCAAAAAGAACAACTGGCCTCGGTATTTCATGCGCCCAGCCAACTCCCCGGCCTCGGGGCCGCTGCCAAAGAACAAATCCAGGCGGCCCGGCCCCCGGATGGCCCCGCCGGTATCCTGATTCAGCACAAAACGGCTAAAAGGAGTGGTTCCGCCCTGGGCATTGGGCATCTGCCCTATGATGTAGGCTGGCGCCAGGCCTGGGAATTGGCGCCGGTCAGTGGCTATGGAACGGCCGGCTGTCAGTTCCGTGGCATAGCACCCCAGGGGCCCTCCCTCTGCCTTAAGTGGCCTGAAAAAAACATAAGATGGGTTGTGGCTCAGCACCCGCTTCAATTCCCGGGGCCGCTGGTTTAAAAAATCCTTTATGGCCTGCATGGACATGTTGTCCAGATCCATCAGGCCTTCTGAAATCAAAAACTTGCCTATGGAACGGTAGGGATGGCCGTTGCTGGCGGCATAGCCCAGGCGCAAGCGGCTGCCGTCGC
>JASFOZ010000208.1:0-7304 GCA_050116255.1 Desulfarculaceae bacterium | reverse complement strand
GGGCGACTGGTAGAGGCCATGGCCCTGCATGTGATCATACCCGCCCGTTACGGCTCCAGCCGCTTTCCGGGCAAGCCGCTGGTGGAGATCGCCGGGCGTCCCATGATACAGCATGTCATGGAGCGGGCGGCCCAGGCCCGGGAGGTGCACACCGTGGCCGCAGCCACCGACGATCAGCGCATCGCGGAGGCGGTGAGATCCTTCGGGGGAATGGTGATCATGACCCCGGCGGAGCTGCGCTCGGGCTCGGACCGGGTGGCCCGGGCCGCCGCGGAACTGGGTCTGGGCCCCACGGAACTGGTGGTGAACGTGCAGGGCGACCAGCCCCTCTTGCCCCCGGAGGTGATAAACCAGGTGGCAGAGCCGCTACTGCGCGACCCCGGTCTGGGCATGGCCACACCGGTGGTGGCCATCACCCGCACCGAAGAGGTGACAGACCCCAATCACGTCAAGGTGGTGATGGACCAGCAGGGCCGCGCCCTGTATTTTTCCCGCCAGGCCGTGCCCCACCCCCGGGACGGCGGCGAGGTGACCTTTTACAAACACCTGGGGATCTATATCTTCCGCCGGTCATTTTTGGATAAATACGCATCCCTGCCCAGCGGACGCCTGGAAGGGATCGAGAAGCTGGAGCAACTCCGGGTCCTGGAGGCGGGCCTGCCCATCCAGTGTGTGGTCACGGAGTGCGACTCTCCGGAAGTGGACCGGCCTGAGGACGCCCTTAGGGTCGCCTCTTTGCTGGCGGCGGCGGACGGGGTATAGGCTTGGAGCCCTTGGCCGGCAGACCGGCCTTTTTCGGGGCAGGCCCCTCCTGGGTCTTCTATGCGCTGGCCGCTGTGAGTGTGGCGATTTTGGCTCTGGGTATCTGGGGCCGCCTGGGCGTTTGGCTAAAGAGCTTCAGCCGCCAGCCGGGTTTTTCCCTAAAGTCGTTATTGGTTCAAGGCCTTTGGCAGCCCCGCCTCTGGCGGCGCGATCCTGTGGCCGCCCTTATCCATCTGGCCCTGCTCTGGGGTTTTCTGATCCTGTTTATGGGCACGCTGCTGCTGGCAATCCACGACCGGCTTATTCCCTTTTTGCAGGGCGTTCCCTATCTGGTCTACTCCTTGGTTTTGGATCTGGCCGGCCTGGCCTATCTGGCCGGGGTGGCGGGATTGGCCCTGCGCCGCCTGCTCCTGGGGCGGCGGCGCTTGCCCGGCGGCCTGGGGGACTGGGCTGTCTTGGGCCTGTTGTTCTTGGTGGGGTTCTCCGGATATCTGGCCGAGGCCGCCCGCCTGGCCGCCACCCGGCCCGATTGGGCCTGGGCCGAACCGGTGGGGAGCTGGCTGGCCCAGGCATTGTCCTGGGGAGGCCCCTCAGACCGGGCCCTGCTGGTGATTTGGTGGCTGCATGCCCTGAGCGCCCTGGCCCTGATCGCGGCTCTGCCCTGGATAAAGCTGTGGCACGCCTTGGCAGCGCCCTTCAACCTGGGCCTGGCCGGGGCCGGGCGGGGGATAGCCGCCGCCGAGGAGAGGGAAGAGGCGGCGGGTGAGTTTTCTTTTGCAAACCTGGTGGCAGCCGACGCCTGCACCCGCTGCAACCGCTGCGAGCTGGTCTGCCCTTCCCATCTGGCCGGGGAGGGCCTTTCCCCCCGGTCTTTCACCCAGGGGCTCAAGCGCTATGCCTGGCTTAAATACCGGCCCCTGAACCAGTGGAGGTTTCTGGCGGCCCAGGCCCGGGACGAGCTCCTCCACCGCCCCACCATCTCCTCGGACCATGCCTTTATGTGCACCACCTGCGGGGCCTGCCAGGAGGTATGCCCTGTGGAAGCGAGCCCCCTGCGCCTGATCCGGCAGGTGCGGACCACGGTGTTGGAACAGGGCACCGCGGTGCCGCCGGCCCTGAACAAGGCCCTCACCCATCTGGGAAAGTATGCCAACCCCTGGGGGAGCCCCCGCAGCAAACGAGCGGCCTGGCTAAAGGATCTGCCTCTAGCTGATTTCAGCAAGGGCGATGAGGCCGCCTGGCTCCTGTTTGCCGGCTGCACCACCTCTTTGGACAGCCGCGCCCAGAAAATGGCCCGGGCCATGGCCCGCATCCTGGAACACGGCGGGGTGAGAGCAGGCGCCCTGGGGCGGGAGGAGCCCTGCTGCGGGGACCTGGCCCGCCGCCTGGGCGAGGCCGGGCTCTATGAGATGCTGGTGGAGGACAACCTGGAGCTTCTGAATGATCTCGAGGTGGAGCAGGTGGTCACCATGAGCCCCCACTGCGCCTACACCATGACCCAAGACTACCCCCGCCTGGCCCCCGAGTTGGGCCTGGGGCCCTCTGCCGCCATGGGGGCCCTTCATTATTCCCAGGTCCTGGAGCGGCTGCTGGACCAGGGCCGCCTGCAGGTTGCCCAAAGGCTGGATTATCGCGTCACCTTTCATGACCCTTGCTACTTGGGTCGGCACCGGGGGCTTTATGCGCCGCCCCGGCGGGTGCTGGGCGGGTTGGGCCTGGAGCTGGTGGAGATGCGCGACCATGCCGGGGACAGCCTATGTTGCGGGGCCGGCGGCGGGCGTATGTGGCATGCTGAGATCGATGGGGCTGACACCCAGATCTCGGCCCTGCGCGTGGCCCAGGCCCGGGAGACCGGGGCCCGGCTTTTGGTCACCGCCTGTCCCCTGTGCCTGATAATGCTCAGCGACGGGGTCAAGACCGCGGGCCTGGAAGGGGATCTGGAGGTGATCGATCTGGCTGAACTCACCGCCCGGGCCCTGGGTCTGGATCAAGATTAAGACTCCGCCTGAAAGCCTTCATCAATATTGATTTTTTCGCAAACCCCGCTCCCTTAAAATCCAAATTCCCCATAGCCTGCGTGCTGAAATTCTTGCAGGGTGCCGGGGATTTTGGCAGGATGGAGTTATCTTCTATCTGCCCCTGTAAACCAGGATTGGGACCGGCGCCGGTTTTAAGATATACGGGGCAGCCAATCTTAAGAAAACATCACAAAGAGTGAACATACCGGAATGGGTCTGTTTTGGATGGACAACCCCAAGGCGCAAGGCCGAGGGCACGGAGAGTACAAATGACAAAAATAAAAAAAGCGATTTCCAATAACGATTTTCTGGCCTGCGCCCTGCTGGCGGTTTTTCTGCTGGCCCCGCCCACTGCGGCCTGGGCCGGTGCGGATGAGACAAGCCTGTTATTTATCTTGGACTGCTCTGGCTCCATGTGGGGGAGGGTGGAGGCAAAGCCCAAGATAACCATCGCCAAGTCGGTGCTGCAGGAGTTGGTGGACCAGGTCCCGGACAAGGTGCAGATAGGGCTTTTGGCCTATGGCCACCGGCGTAAGGGGGACTGCAAGGACCTGGAGCTTATCCACAAGCTGGGGGCATCCAAGGCGGAGATAAAAAAGGCGCTTGGCACCTTGTCCGCCAAAGGCAAGACCCCCATCAGCGGCTCCCTTTTGGAGGCGGGCAAGCTTTTGACCGGCCGCGAGTCTGAGACCACCCTGGTCTTGGTGAGCGACGGCCTGGAGACCTGCGGAGGCGACCCCTGCCAGGTGGCTGAAAAGCTGCGGGCCCAAGGGATCAAGGTGGTTATTCATGTGGTGGGCTTTGACGTGGACAGCAAAACCGCTGATCAGCTTAAGTGCATCGCCCAGGCAGGCGGGGGGCGTTATTTTCAGGCGGACAAGGTCCAGGACCTGAAAGACGCCCTAGGCCAGGTGAAGGCGGCGGTGGTGGAGAAGAAGCCCCTTCCCCCGGCCCCCAAGGCCGCCGAACCGGCCAAGGTTGCATCCAAGTCCAAGCGCATTCGCATCGCCGGTCCCGGCACCGTGATCATCAAGCCCGCCTCCTGGGTGAAGATGCCCCCCCGCTATTGGGCCCTGCTGGATGTGGAGTCGGGAAAACGCAAGGCGCGCACTAGCCAAAGCAGCACCAAGGTCAAGGCGGGCGAGTATCAGATAGCCTGGCGCCAAAGCGAGCACGGCCATATGGAAGTCCTTTTGAACGAGGTGGTGAAGGTTGCTAGCGGCAAGAAGGTGGAGGTGCCCATTAACACCGGCCTGCGCCTGAGCGTGCCCAAGGGCATCCAGCCTCCCAAGTGGTGGGAGTTGCGGGAGCCAGGGCAAAACAAAGCGGCGGCCAGGTTCCACGGCACCCTGGACCCCCAGGTGGTGCCAGCCGGCACTTTTCATCTCTTCTGGCGTCAGGTGGAGCATGGGGCCCGCACCATGGACATGGGCGCCATTGAGATCCAAAGCGGGAAGCTAAACGACCATGTGGTGGACAGCGGACTTTCTCTGCAGCCTGCTGACTGGGTGGGCAAACAAATATATTACTACGCCCTGTTGGGGGAGAATAGAAAACGGGTTGGCTCCTGGAACAGCTTCACGCCCCAGCTTGCCCCCCCGGGTAAATACACCTTGCTCCTGCGGCCGACCCAGCATAATCACAATGAGATCATCTGGGGCCCGGTGGAGATTCCCCAACATGGTTTCGCCAGCGTACCCATCAACTCGGGCCTGAAGTTCATCCACGAAAAGGGGGCCAAGCCCCCCTACCGGATCATCTTGGTGAACCTGGACACCAAAAAGCAGGCCATGGCCCTGGAAACCTGGGACCCCCTGCCCCTGCCGCCGGGGCGCTACCGGCTGGACTGGTGGCAGGAGCAACACAAGACCAGGCGCGAAACCCTGGCCGATGAGATCACCATAGAGCCCGGCACCCTCTTGGAAGTGGAGATGTGAGTCCCGAGGCTTGACAAAGACGGGGCGCGGGTTGGGACCCGGGCTCAGGGCTGCTTTTGCAGGAACATGCGGAAAAAGTTGTGTTTGGCAAAGCGGCTCTCTGCCCGGGAGGCCAGGGGGATAAGGCGCTCAAGGGCATAGCGGAGCAGGCGGCGCCAGCTGGTGCGGCCGTCCACCGGGCCCATGGCCAGCCGGTACTGGCGGGCCACCTCTGTGTGCCCTGGCGCTGACTGCTGAGCCGCCAGGTCCGGGGTCAGCTCCAGGGGGTCATCATTGATAAAGCTGAAGCCCGATTCCCTTAGAGACTCGCAGACGGGCGCAATATCGCCGATGCTTTGGTCCAAGGCGTAAGGGCCCTGTTCAGAAGCCTTGTCGGTGATGATGCTGACGTAGGTTCCATAGTCAAAGGTTATATAGAGAATCCCTCCGGGCTCCAGGAGCTTGTGGATCTGCCTGAACAGAAGCCCGTATTCCTTACTGGGGATATGCTCCAGGACGGAGACAAAGCACACCAAAGCGAAAGATGTGTCGTCCCCGGCATCGAGGGAGGTGATATCTCCTGCGACCGCCTGGAGGGGAAGCTGGCGCTGCCGGGCCACATGGTTACAGACATCCACCAGCAAGGGTTGCAGCTCCAAAGACAGGCCCGGCATCTTTTGCTCAGCCAAATAATAGGGCAAGGCCGAGGCCGCCCCGCCGATATCCAAAAAGGCCGCCTCAGGCCCGAGTAAATCTAGGGCCTTGAACACAGAAGCGTATTCCCAGAGGCGGTAGGGGCTCAGAGTGAATACTTGGGAAGGGCCTTCACGCAGGTTTGAGTATTCGAAACTCCCGTTCATCACGGGCAGGCCCATCCCGGCATACTCCCTGACCATGGCGCCAAGGGCCAAGGCATGAGAGTCGCCGGCCAGTGCGGCCAGGTCTTGTTCCAGCATGGGCCGGTTCCATAGATCCATAGGATTCATAAGTTCTTTTCCAGCCAGGGCTTGTTTGGGGGGCGGCATATGGAGGGGCTGGGGCAGGCAGGCCTAGACAACTTTAGTTGTTATTTGTATCTCGCCCCACCACGCCTTGTTCTTGCAGGCGGGTTATCTCATCTGTGTCCAGGCCCAGGTCCTGCAGAACCTCATCAGTATGCTGGCCCAGGGCCGGGGCCGGGGTTTCCGCCGGCAGAGGGGAGTCCGGCAGCTTTAAGGGGCAGGCCAGATAGGTCTTTCCTTCCAGGCTGGTCATCATGCCCCGGGACCGGACCAGTTCGCTGCCCAGCACCTCGTCCAGGCCCAGCACCGGTTCGCAACAGGCGTCATGGTCCTTGAACACCTTGATCCAGTGTTCCTGTGTCTGAGAGGCGAACAGGCGGCTTATCTTTGCCACCGTCTCCGGCCCGCCGAACTGCTTCTCCAACAGGTCCGGGCGCTGCATGGCCTCGCAAAAGGCCTGCCAGAATTTGGGCTCCAAGGCGCCCAGGGACATGTGGCGGCCGTCCTTGGTGGCATACACATGGTAGCAAGGGTAGCGGCCGTTTAGGGTCATACCCTCCGGCTTGGGCTCGTCCAGGCCTGCCTCCATGCCGGCGGCCACCATGGTGGTCAAGGAGAGCAGGCCGTCGAACATGGAGCTGTCTATCCACTGGCCACGGCCGCTGGCGTCCCTCTGGATTATGGCCGCCAACAGGGCGGCCAGGGGGGCCAGGCTGCCCCCGGCCAGGTCTGCGATCTGCACCCCGGGGATGACCGGCCCTGCCGAGGCGGACCCGGTCATGCCCAGCACCCCGCTTAAGGCCAGATAGTTGATGTCATGCCCGGCCCGCAGGCGGTATGGCCCCTCTTGGCCGTAGCCGCTTATGGACACCTGGATCAGCCGGGGTTGCCTGGCGCTCAGGGTTTCATAATCCAGTCCCAGCCGCGCCATGACGCCGGGGCGGAAGCCCTCCACCAGGATATCGTGGCTCTTTAGGAGCCTGAAAAAGATCTCCTGGCCGCGCTGGTCCTTTAGGTTCAGGGCCAGACTCTTTTTGTTGCGGTTTACGGCATTAAAGTAGATTGGGCCGGCGCCGATTTCACCGCCCACTGAGCGCCCGTAATCACCCCCTTGGGGGTTTTCCAGCTTGAGCACCTGGGCCCCCAGGCAGGCCAGAAGCCAGGTGAGAAAGGGGCCGGGCAGGTTCATACTCAGGTCCAGGATCTTACAACCCTGCAAGGCTTGCGGCATCTTGTCCCTCCCTAGGCTTGCTCCGGCGGGCCTTGGGGAACCTGGTTAAAGAAATGTTCGGCCAGGTAGGAGCTGCGCACAAAGGGGCCGGAGGCCACGGCGGCGAACCCCATTTGCCGGGCCTTTTCTTCATACTCGCTAAAGGCCTCGGGCGGCACATATTCCTTCACCGGATGGTGGGCGGGCGAAGGCGCCAGGTACTGGCCGATGGTGATCATCTGGCAACCCTCCCCGCGCAGATCGGCTAGGACCTCCAGTATTTCTTCCGTGGTTTCACCCAGGCCCACCATCAGGCCCGACTTGGTGACCCAGCCGCCCGCGGCCTGGCGGGCGCGGCGGATCAGCTCCAGGGAGCGGCTATAATCAGCACCGGGCC
>JASFOZ010000207.1:0-7323 GCA_050116255.1 Desulfarculaceae bacterium | reverse complement strand
CCTGGATGACCAAGACTTGGGCAGCCGCATAACCAAGATGTCACTGGAACCGATCACCCCCAGGACTATCACTGATCCTCAAGAGCTGCTGGCGGAAATTTCGGCGGTGAGAAAAAGGGGAATCAGCGAAAGCGACGGCGAGGCCTCTTTGGGCCTTTATTCTGCGGCGGTGCCGGTTCTGGACCAAGCCGGCTGCGTCGTGGCTGCGGCGAACGTGTCTCTGTCCCGGCTTCAGGTCACGGCCCGGCAGAAGACGTCTCTCAAGCGCCGGCTATTGGAGCAAGGGCGGGAATTTTCCGTCCTATTGGGATACCAGGGCAAGTACCCCCAGATCTCAGCCGCCGGGGCGAGCCATCCTTCCCCGGCCAACAACGAAAAGGGATGAAAAGTGACAGCTCGAAGCAAGCGTCTGCACACAAAGAGGCGGCATTTCCCAGGCAACCGCCAAGACTCAAGCGGGCTTTGTCTTGATCAAAATCCGTAGATTTACCGAACCTGGAGATCGAGCGAATATATCTGAAGGGAGAAGCAAATGGAGTTTAAGAAAATTTTTATCATCGGCAGCGGGCTCATGGGGTCCGGCATTGCCCAGGCCTGCGCCCAGGCGGGTATATCTGCGGTCATATGCGACCTGGACCAGGCTGCCCTGGATAAGGCCATGAAAAGCATCGCCTGGTCTGCGGGAAAGCTGATCGAAAAAGGCAAGGTGCAAGGTTCTATAGAAGAGGTTATGGGCCGCATCTCAGCCACCACGGAGATGGCCCCGGCTGCCCAGGCCGACCTGATTATAGAAGCGGTGTTTGAAAACCTGAAGGTCAAAAAAGAGGTGTTCGCCAAGCTCGAAGAGATATGTTCCAGCCAGGCTGTGGTGGCCAGTAACACCAGCGCCATTCCCATCACCGAGCTAGCTACGGACTTCCCTGGACCGGAGCGTTTCCTGGGGCTGCATTTTTTCAATCCCGTCCCCATGATGCAGGCGGTGGAAGTAATCCGGGGCATTGCTACCAGTGACGATACCTTTGCCCGGGGCCGCCAGTTCGTGCTCGACCTGGGCAAGGAGCCGATCATGGTCAACCGGGATCTGGCCGGATTCGTAATCAACCGCATCAATTTTCCCTCCACCATGGAGGCCATGCGCCTGGTGGAGCAGGGCGTGGCCACCATAGAGGACATAGACAAGGGCCTGCGCCTGGCTTCGGGCCGCAGGATGGGCATATTTGAAACCGGCGACCTGGTGGGCCTGGATGTGACCTATGGAGCCCTCATGGCCATGTATCAGGAGACGGGCGAGGAACGCTGGTATCCGCCCATGATTCTGCGCCGCAAAGTTAAGGCAGGCCAATTGGGACGCAAGACCGGAGCGGGCTGGTATGCCTATGATGAGCAAGGCAAGCGTATAGGACCTGTTAATAAATAGCCTCAGAAAAGGATGATCAAATGAAAGAAGTGGTTTTGGTGGCGGCCGCGCGCACACCCATCGGCAGATACGGGGGCAGCCTGCGCCAAGTTCCGGTGGCCAAACTGGGCGCGGTGGTGCTTAATGCAGTTATGGAGCGCACCGGCCTGGACCCGGCTGTGGTGGACGACGTCATTGTGGGGCAATCCTATCAGAACGGCGAGTGCGCCAATGTGGGACGGGTGGCGCTTTTGGAAGCGGGCTGGCCGGACTCGGTGCCGGCGATGACCGTGGACCGCCGCTGCTGCTCCGGACTGGAGGCGGTGCTGTTTGCCGCCATGAAAATCCAGACCGATAATGCCGATCTGGTGGTAGCCGGGGGTATGGAGAGCATGAGCCAGGCGGAGCTTTACCTTCCCGGTGACATCAAATGGGGCCTGGGAGGCAAAGTAGATCAAAAGTGGGGGTTCATGCCCAAGGGCCATGGCGCCCTGGCCATGTGGGGGGTTCCTTTCTATGACCGCATCCAGCGCGGCCGGGTTATGTCCCAGCCCATAGAGCGCTACGGTGAGCTGAACTCCATGATGACCTGGGCCGAAACCGCCGCAAAAAAGAAAAACATAACCCGGGAAGAGGCGGACGCCTGGGCAGTGCGCAGCCACGAAAAGGCGGTGGCCGCCCAGGAGCAGAAAAAATTCAGCCAGGAGATCGCTCCCGTTCCTGTGCCCGGACCCAAGGGTGAGACCACATGGTTCGACACTGACGAGACCCCCAGGCCCGGCACCACCATGGAGAAACTGGCTAAACTCAAACCGGTCTATGATGGCGGGGTATGCACCGCCGGCAACTCCTCTTCGGAAAACGACGGCGCCGCTGCGGTCATCCTGGCCTCGGCCTCCAAGGCGAAGGAGCTGGGGCTTCCGGTTATGGCCCGCTTCAAAGCAGGCGCCTTGGGAGCCTGTGACCCCACCCTCACTTACCCCGCTGTGGCTGTGGCCGTGGAAAAGGCCCTGGCCAAGGCAGGGCTCACCATTGACCAAATAGACATCTTCGAAATCCAGGAAGCCTTTGCAGTGCAGCTTTTGGCTGACGCCAAATTGATGGGCATAAAGCCGGAAGACTATGAACCTAAAATTAATGTCAACGGCTCGGGAATATCCCTGGGGCACCCCATCGGAGCCACCGGCGTCATGCGCCTGGTGACCTTGTTACATGAAATGCAAAGGGCTGGAACACCTCTGGGGCTGGAGACCATATGCGGCGGCGGCGGCCAGGGCATCGCCGCCATCTTTGAACGGCCCTGAGGGCCCAAGGAATAAGGCGGCGCGCAGGAGGGCATGCCATGGAGTTTGAAAACATCATTTATGAAAAAAAGGGCCGGGTGGCGATTCTAACCATCAACCGCCCGGATAAGCGCAACTCCCTTAACAAGGCCACCCGTGTGGAGATAGCCGAGGTGCAGCACCGGCTGGAGCAAGACCCCTCTGTGGGAGTGCTTCTTATAACAGGCGCGGGCGACAAGGCCTTTGTGGCGGGAAGCGACCTGAATGAATTCGGGCGCATGAATCCTTTGGAGGCCTATCATTTCTTAAACACCTTGGCCCAGCGGCTGTACACCCGTTTCGAGGAAATGGATATCCCGGTGATCGCCCTGATAAACGGCCTCTGCCTGGGCGCGGGCAATGAGATCGCCCTGGCCTGCGACCTGCGTCTGGCCTCTGACCAGGCCCGGTTCGGCCAGCCCGAGATCAACCTGGGCATCATCCCCGGCTCGGGGGCCACCCAGCGCCTGACCCGCCTGGTGGGCACGGGCAAGGCCCGGGAGTTGATCTATACCGGCGAGATCATCGAAGCTCCGGAGGCGCTGCGTATCGGCCTGGTAAACCGGGTGGTCCCCCATGCGGATTTAATGCAGGCCGGTCTGGAACTGGCTGAAAAGATCGCCAGCCGGGGGGCCTTTAGTTTGAAGATGGCCAAACGGGCCATCCGCATGGGCCAAGAGGTGGGGCTCACCCCGGGTCTGGCCTATGAGGCCCTGGCGGAGATGGCCTGCTTCAACCATCCGGACAAGAGCGAAGGAGTGGAGGCCTTTTTCGGCAAGAGGACGCCTGAGTTCAACCGCTGACATTTTAAATAGAGGGATGCAATGCCTGTAAATGAATTTATTACTCCTTTCGGTAAATACCAGCCTCAAATCGCGGAAGGCGCCTTTGTAGACATATCAGCCAGATTAATCGGCCGGGTGAGGCTGGATGAGGGCGCCTCGGTCTGGCCGGGAGCGGTGCTGCGGGCGGATGATGAAGAAATAGTGCTGGGCCGGGGCAGCGCCGTGCTCGACCTTTGCTTGATCGAGGCCCCCCAAGGAAAACCGGTGATCATAGAACCCGGGGCCTTGATCAGCCACCAGGTCTGTCTGCACGGGGCTACAGTGAAAAGCGGGGCCTTGGTGGGCATAGGGGCCATTGTGCTGGATGGGGCGGTGGTGGGCGAAGGCGCCTTGATCGGGGCCGGGGCCCTGGTGCCGCCGGGCAAGACGGTGCCGCCGGGCATGCTCATGCTGGGTCAGCCGGCCAAGGCGGTCCGCGAACTCACCCCTGAAGAGCGCGATAACGTGGCCGCCCAATTGACGGAGCTGGAGGAGAAGGCACGAGTATACCTGGGGCTGGACCAACAAGCCTAAACAAAAAGGCCCAACCAGGGAGGGGAGAAGACCATGACCCCACGTAGCCAAGATATCTTGCAAAGACCGCGCTGGTCCAAGGTGAGGGCGCTGTTTAAATCCATGGGCTACAGCGACTATGACCTGGACCGCCCCTTGGTCGGCATCGCCAACACCTGGAACACCCTGGTTCCTGGACATTTCAACTTGAGGCTGGTGGCGGACTATGTGCGCCAGGGGGTCTATCAGGCGGGCGGCACCCCGGTGGAGTTCGGGGTGATCGCCGGTTGCGACGGCATTGCCAACGGCCACCAGGGAATGCGCTACATATTGCCTTCGCGGGAGATCATCGCCAACTCGGTGGAGATAATGGCCCAGGCTCACCGGCTGGATGGCCTGGTGCTCCTGGGCTCCTGCGATAAGATCGTGCCCGGCCTGCTCATGGCCGCCGCCCGTCTGGACCTGCCCGCCATTCTGGTGGCCGGCGGCCCTGCCGAGGGAGGTTGCCAATTCGACGGACGGGCCGCTGACATAACCTCCATGGCCGAGGCCCTGGGCATGCTCAAGGCGGGCAAGATAGATGAGCAGACCTACGTGGAGTTGGAGGATGAGGTGGCCCCCACCTGCGGTTCCTGCTCCTTTTTGGGCACAGCCAACTCCATGTGCTGTACTGCTGAGGCCTTGGGGCTAAGCCTGCCGGGCAGCGCCACCATACCCGCCACCCACAGCCGCCGCCTGAGTGCAGCCCAGGCCTCGGGCCGGCGGATCGTAGAGATGATCTCAGAGGGACTGAGCGCCCGTAAGATATTGGACCGCCGCGGTTTGGAGAACGCCGTCCGCCTGGGTCTGGCCCTGGGGGCCTCCACCAACCTGGTCCTCCACCTTTTGGCCGTTGCCTATGAGGCCGAAGTGGAGATGGGCGTGCAGGTATTTGAGGAGCTGTCCCGCACCACCCCGCAGGTGGCGCGCATGAATCCGGCGGCGCCACCCAATGTGCCCGACTTTCACCAGGCAGGAGGGGTGCCTGCGGTAATGAAAGAAATCCTTCCCCTTTTGCATCAAGAGGCCCTTACCGTGACCGGGAAGCCTGTAGCGGCAAATGTGGCGGGGGCGATCAAAAAGGGCTCAGATATAATCCGTTCCCTGAAGGAACCCTGGAACCAGCAAGGCGGCATCGCCGTGTTACGGGGCAATTTAGCGCCGGATTCAGCGGTGGCCAAGCCGGCTGCCATCAAACCTGAGCTGCGTTCCTTCACCGGAAAGGCCCACTGCTTCGACTCCGAGGACCAGGCCAACCAAGCCATTTTGGAAGGGGCCATCAAGCCAGGCGAGGTGGTGGTGATCCGCTATGAGGGGCCCCGGGGCGGCCCCGGTATGCCCGAAATGGCCACGGCCATGAAGCTCCTGTATGGGCGGGGACTGGCCCTGGAGACCGCCTTGATCACTGACGGCCGCTTTTCCGGCACCAACAACGGCTGCTTTGTGGGCCATATCTCCCCCGAGGCCGCCGCCGGAGGACCCATAGCGGCGGTGCGCGACGGCGATGTCATCACCATTGACATCCCCAACCGCAGCCTGGAGCTGAAGGTTGATTCCGGCGAGATTGAAAAACGGCTGTCCGCCTGGCAGCCGCCGCCCCCCAGAGTGAGCAATGGGTATTTATCCCTCTATGCCCGCTTGGCCGAATCCGCTGACAAGGGTGCCATCATACGGCATCGTAGTGAATAAGCCCTCCCAGGCAGGAGAAGCAAAGCCATGCTGGTGAACATGGGCAGATTGATCGGGCAAACCGCGCTCAGTTTCTCAGGCCGGCCCGCCCTGGTCAACCTGGAAAGAAACCGCCGCTTTTCTTATGGGCAGATGCACCGGCTCAGCAACCGCATGAGCAATCTGCTGACCGGGCGCTTTGGCATGGGTTCGGGCGACTTCTACGTCACTCTGCTGGAAAACGACCATGTGGGCCTGTTTCACCCCTGGATGTTCAAGTGCCCGGCAGCGGGGGTTTGGCTGGACATCAGGGAGTCTGACCAAGAAAAACTGGCCCAGATCGATTATGTTCAACCGCGTTTGATTTTCATTGAAAGGCATTTCCTGCCGCGAATGTTCGGCCCCCTTACAGAAAGGGGGATTGGCATCATCAGCATGGACCCTCCTCAGGAAAACCATCCCAAGCTGCACTATTTTTGGGACCTGGTGGAGCAGGCGCCGGAAACGGAAGTTGAGGCTGAGTTCGACTTTCAGGATACGGATCAGCACATCGCCCTCCTTCGTTTCACCGGCGGCACCACCGGCCGGGCCAAGTGCGCCATGTACTCCGTTGCCAACCTCTGGGCCTGGGGCATGAACCCGGCCCATTACATTCACACCATGCCTTTTCCCCATCCCAAGCTGCTTCTGTTTTCGCCGGTCAATCACGCCGCTTCAGGATCGGTGGTGATACCCATGCACCTCAAGGGCGGCACCCTGTTCACCCTCAACCGGGCTGATCTGGGGTTGATGGGACCGGCCATTGCCAAAGAAAAGGTGGAGATGATCTATACCGTGCCCACGGTGCTATACCGCATCCTGGATGAAGGCTTGGCCCAGAAGCACGACCTGAGCAGCCTAAAGACCATCCGTTACGGAGGGGCGCCCATATCCCCGGCCAAGCTGGAATCCCTGCTGACCCAATTCGGAAAGGTCTTTGTGCAGGGCTACGGCTCCAGTGAATGCTGGCCCTCGTGCACCATTTTGTCCAGAGAAGACCACGGCACCCAAAGCCAGGCCCAGATCAAGCGGCTGGCCAGCGTGGGCCGACCCTTTCCCGGACAAGAGATTATCTTCTGCGACGAACAGGGCCGCCGGCTGGGGCCCAACCAGGAAGGCGAACTCTACATACGCGGCGCCAACACCATAAAGGGCTATTTCCGCTCCCCCGAACTCACACTCGAGCATTTCACGGAAAACGGCTTTTGGAAGTCCGGCGACATCGGCTTTCAGGACGAGCAAGGCTATGTTTTTCTGGTGGACCGCAAAAAGGACATAATAATCAGCGGCGGAATGAACGTCTATGCCACGGAAGTGGAAAATTGCCTGAACAGCCACGCGGCAGTGGCCAACTCAGCCGTGGTGGGCGTTCCTGATGAAGACTGGGGCGAGGCGGTGCAGGCGGCGGTGGTGCTGCGCCCGAACGCTTCAGCCGAGCCCCAGGAGCTGATCGCCTTTTGCAAGAAAAACCTCGCCCGCTTCATGGCTCCCAAGGCCGTGGAGATATTGGACGAACTGCCCC
>JASFOZ010000206.1:0-7331 GCA_050116255.1 Desulfarculaceae bacterium | reverse complement strand
TCCTTAATTCCATTGACCCCTTAGTGGGAGGGGTGTTGGTGCGGGGAGAAAAGGGCACAGCCAAATCCACCACGGTCAGATCCCTGGCCGCTTGTCTGCCGGGGATCAAAGTTTCCCGGGGCTGCCCCTTTGGCTGCGACCCCGATGATAACGCCCACCTCTGCGGCTTTTGCCGGCAGACGCTTAGTAACGGCGGCCTCAGAGCCGATATGCGCAGGACCAGGGTGGTGGAGCTGCCCCTAAACGCCACTGAAGACATGGTGCTGGGCGGCATCGATTTCTCCCGGGCGGTTAAGACCGGGCAAAGGAGCTTTTCTCCGGGTTTGTTGGCCCGGGCTCATCGTGGCTATATGTATGTGGACGAGGTCAATCTGCTGGACGACCATTTGGTGGACGTGGTCTTGGACGCTGCCGCCAGCGGGGTTCATATCGTGGAGCGGGAGGGCATCTCCTTTGCCCATCCTTCCCGTTTCGTGTTGGTGGGGACTATGAACCCTGAAGAAGGAGAGCTTAGGCCGCAACTGCTGGACCGCTTCGGCCTGTGCGTTCAGGTGCAGGGAGAGCAGGAACCCGAGGCCCGGGTGCGGGTGATGGAACTACGGGAGGATTATGACCTCGATCCCGCGGATTTTTCGGCGGCATATCATCGCCCTGATCAGCAATTGGCCCAGAGCATCAATAAGGCCCAGGACCTGCTGCCCCGGGTGATATTGCCACAGCGTATGCGCAGCTTCATCAGCGAAATATGCCTGAATGCCAATGTGGCCGGACATCGGGCCGACCTGGTGATCGAAAGGGCGGCCAAGTCCCTGGCCGCTTACGAGGGCCGCACCGAGGTGTCGGAAGAGGACATAAGCCGGGTGGCCCCTATGGCTCTACGCCACCGCAGCCGTGACGCCCTACCCCCGCCGCCGCCCCCGCCTCCACCGCCGGAGGATGAAAGTGATCAAGAGCCGCCGCCTCCGGACCAGGAAAACGAACCGCCCGAGGCCGACGGCGATGACCAAGACCAGCAGGGGCCGGACGAGATGGATGAGGAATTCACCCTGCCCTTGCCCGAGCCCCCGGAACCACAGACCAACCAAGACCAAGAATCCGGAAACGAACAAACCTTTGAAACCGGAGAGTCCTTCAAGGTCAAATCGTTCAAACAGCCTAAGGACCGTCATCTGCGGCGGGGTTCGGGCCGCCGCTCTTTGACCCGGACGGCCCAAAAACAGGGCCGCTATGTGAAGAGCATTATCCAAGGGGATCCCAACGACCTGGCTCTGGACGCCACCTTGCGGGCGGCTGCGCCCTACCAGTGCCTACGGACCGGCCAGAGCCGGATGGCGGTATACATTAAAAAAAGCGACATCCGCTGCAAGGTACGAGAAAAGCGGGTGGGCAACTTCCTGGTTTTTGCCGTAGATGCCAGCGGCTCCATGGGGGTGCGCGCCCGCATGGTGGCCACCAAGGGAGCTATTCTCTCGCTTTTGTTGGACGCCTACCAAAAGCGCGACAAAGTGGCCCTTATCACCTTTAAGGGCCGTGAATCCGAACTCACCCTGCCCCCCACCTCCTCCATCGAGATGGCGGCCAGGCTGCTTCGGGAAATGCCCGTGGGCGGGCGCACTCCCTTGGTGGCCGGCCTCATAGAAGTCCATAAGCAGGTCCAATTGCAGGTACGCAAGGACCCCACCTCCCGTCCCATCGTCATCATCCTCACCGACGGCAAGGCCAACGTCGGTACCTCGGATAACATGCCTCCCCATGAACAAGCGCTCAAGGTGGCCGAGCGCATGGCCGGAGACGGTCGGGTGCGCTTTGTGGTGGTGGACACCGAGCCTGCGGGCGTGGTGCGCCTGGATCTGGCCCAGCGTCTGGCGGCAGCACTGGGAGGCAGCTATTTCCGAATCGAGGACCTCAAGGCTGAGGATCTGGTGGCCATTGCAAGGAGTAACAACCAGTGAACGAAAGTACGGTCTATCCCTTCGCGGCCATAGTGGGCCAAGAAGAAATGAAGCTAGCTTTGATTCTCAACATAATCAATCCCACCCTCTCGGGGGTCCTGATCAGAGGTGAAAAAGGCACGGGAAAGTCAACCGCAGTGCGGGCTCTGGCCAAGATCCTATCGGGGATAGAGATGATCCCGGGCTGCCCCTTCCGCCTGGCCCCCTCTGAGAGCGGAAGACAGACCTGCCGCGACTGCTCCCGGGATGCCTGTCGGCAGGCCGTCTTCTCCGGCGATGCCGTGGAAACCGAGTCCCGCAAGGTGCGTTTGGTGGAGCTGCCCGTGGGCGCTACCGAGGACCGGGTGGTGGGGACCATGGACCTGGAACGGGCTTTAAAAGAAGGGGAAAAGCATTTTGAACCGGGAATCCTGGCCGCCGCCCACCGGGGCATCCTCTATGTGGACGAGGTCAACCTCCTGGATGACCACGTGGTTGATGTGCTTTTGGACTCAGCCGCCATGGGCGTATGTACCGTGGAGAGGGAGGGCGTGTCCTTTACCCATCCGGCCCGCTTCACCTTGGTGGGCACCATGAATCCGGAAGAAGGCGAGCTGCGGCCCCAGCTCTTGGACCGGTTTGGGTTGTGTGTCCAAATCCAGGGGATACGTGATGCCGGCGGCCGGGTGGAGGTAATGGAGAGACGGGCTGACTTTGATGAAGACCCCACCGCTTTTGAAAAGCTATGGCAGGAGGAATCATCCAATCTGGCCCAGCGCATCGAAAAGGCCTCCGCCCTTTTGCCGGAAGTCAAAGCTGACCGCGACATAATGTTCCAGATCGCAAATCTGTGCTTGCAGGCAGGAGTGGACGGGCACCGCAGCGACATCATAACCCTAAAAGCCGCCAAATCCTTGGCCTGTTATGAGGGACGGGACCGGGTCGAGGCCGGGGACGTGGAGCGCGCCGCCGCTTTGGCTCTGCCCCACCGGATGAGGCGCCAGCCCTTTGAAGACATAACCGCTCCGGCTGTAAACCAGGGGAGAGCCTAGCTTGCCCGGAGACATTCCTCTGAAGTTTCTGGTGCTGATGCTAACCAGCCGCTGCAACCTGCACTGTTCCTATTGCTACGCCGGGGCCGGGCCCAAAGGGCAAGACATGTCTTTGCAGACGGCCCTGGAGGCCCTGGAGAGATTTGCGCCGCCGGAGGGAAAACTCACCGTGGAACTTGCCGGCGGCGAACCCCTGTTGGCCTTTGATCTGGTGCAGGAGATCATCGCCCGGACGTCACAGAACCAAAGGGTGCGCTTTGCCCTCCAGACCAACGGCCTGCTCCTGGACGAGAAAAAGGCTTTGTTCCTGGCCCAAAGCGGCGTGGGCATGGGCCTTAGCCTGGACGGGATCCCTGAAATCAACAACCTCAACCGCAGCGCAGGTATTGAGACCGTCAAGGCCTTGAATCTGCTCAGTGACCTTAATCTGGGCACCAATCTCACGGTGGTGTTGACCCGTGACAATATTGAGCATCTGCCGAAGTTTGTTCTTTTTTGCGCCAATCAGCCTTGCATAAGGGTGATAAACTTTGACCTGATCCGCCCTCTGGGCCGAGCCAGGGATAAAGACCTGGTCCCGGAGTCAAAACAAGTAACCGGCATGATCCCTCGCCTGTTGGAGGCGCTTGCCTTTGTCAACGGGCGCCGGTTCCCACCCCTCAAAATCCGGGAGGTGGATCAGGTCAGGCGGCGCAAAAACCAAAAACATCTCCGCCCTTACTGTTACGCAGCCCAGGGATTGGCCGCCGCGGTCACCCCAGAGGGACAGATCTACTCCTGCGCCTCCCTGGCGGGCCAGGAAGAATTCTATGCCGGAACCGTGCAGGAGCCGAGGCCGGATGACCTAAAGGCCATGGCCAGCAAGTGCCGGCTGCCCGAGGCATGCGCAGATTGCCCGGCGGTGTCTTTTTGCCGTGGCGGGTGTCCTTCGCGGAGGGTGGCCTTTAGCGGCCGTTGCGATCAAAGAAGCGATTTGGATTGCCTTTTACATACCGAGCTTTTCCGGAGGCTGACATGAAACCAGTGCGAGTGGCTATTTTCGCTGCCGGCGGCATGGGCCTGGGCAGTATCAGCCGTGCCTATGGCCGTCTGAGTGAGGAACACCCCGGATCTCTGGAGCTTTTAGCCCGCAGCAGCGAGGATCTCTTTGACCAGAAGCAGATCAACCGTTTTTTGGAGGCGTTGCCTTCTTATCACCAATTGATCATCATCCTCCACGGCGGGAAGACCTCTTGCACCTTTTTTGACGAGATGATTCAGGCGGCCCAGGGTCTTAAAATATTCATCCATCCCAATGATGAAGAGGCTTTGGAGCTGAGCCAAAGCCTTACCAGCGATTTCGGTTCGGATGCTTATACGGAAACCGTGCTCTACCTCAAGTACGGGGGCAGGGAAAACTGGTTCAATCTTTTTAGCCGCCTTGCGGCTGAGGCCGGCCATGATCTCCCCTGGGAAGAGCCTATACCAACGCCCTGTCAGTCTCTTTATCACCCCCGCCTGGGGCGGGTGGAGACCCTGGAGGAGTATCTGCGGGGGTTGGGCTATTCCGGGGAGCAACTGACCCAAGGAGAAAAGCCGGTTATCGGCCTCTGGTTCGGCCAGCATTATTATCTGGAATCCAATTTAGAGCCCATGGACCAAACCGTCTTGGAGATCGAACGCCAAGGCTGCATACCCATCTGCTGTTTTTACCGCCGCTACCCTGATCCCGCCCTGGACACAAGGGGCACCAAGTGGGTGATGGACAACTACTTCCGCATCAAGGGCCAGACCGTCATAGATACCCTTTTATCCACCATGATGTTCTCCCTAAAGCTCACCGTCCCCGAGGAGGCCGAGCTCCTGCGCGAGCTGGACGTGCCCGTCTTGCAGGCCATGCAGCTATTGTCCAACCGCCAATTCTGGGAGGAAACCGACCAGGCGGTTCAGCCCATGGACGTAAGCATCTCTGTGGCCCAACCCGAGTTCGACGGAATTCTCATCACCGTGCCCATATCAACCAAGGAGGTCGGCGAGCGCGACGCCTATACCGGTGCGGTGGTTCCCCGCATGGTGCCCATTACCGAGCGCATCCAAAAGATCGTACGCCTGGCCAAAAACTGGGCCCAGCTGCGGCATAAGCCCAATGCCAAAAAGCGGGTGGCAATCGTTTTTCATAATTACCCGCCCCGCAACGACAGGATAGGCTGCGCCTATGGCCTGGATTCCTTTGCCAGCGTAAGCGGCCTGCTGGCCCGGCTTCAGGAAGAAGGTTACCAGGTCGATGAAACCTATGCTGATCCCCAGGAGTTGGCCGATCTCATGGTGGGCTCGCTTACCGTGGATCAGCGCTGGCTCACCCCCGAGGCCATGGCCCAACGAGCCGCCAGCCTGGCCGGACCTGAGCAACTGGGGCCTTGGCTCCAGGGCATACCCCAGAAAAACCAGGTGCACATGGCCGAGGATTGGGGCCAAAGTCCGGGGGAATTATTCGTGCATGAAGGCCAGGTCATGATAAACGGCCTTATCAACGGCAACATCTATCTGGGGATACAGCCGCCCCGGGGCTTTATCGAGCAGCCTGAGAAGATACATGACCCTTATATGAGCCCATCCTGGCACTATCTTTACTACTACCGCTGGATCCGCGATGTATTCGAGGCTGATGCCGTGATGCACATCGGCAAGCACGGCTCCCTGGAGTGGCTGCCGGGCAAGAGCGTGGGCCTCTCCGGCCGTTGTTACCCGGACCTATCCATCATGGACATGCCCCATATCTACCCCTATATAATCAACGACCCGGGGGAGGGCACCCAGGCCAAACGCCGTTCTTACACAACCATCATAGATCATCTGATTCCGGTGATGACCAACGCCGACACCTATGAAGAGCTGGCCGAGGTAGACAACCGGCTGTTGGATTACATGCAGACCAAGTCAATGAACCCCACCCGCCTGCCTGTGGCCCAAAAAGAGATATGGGAGGCGGTGGAGAAGGCCAACCTGCACCAGGACTTGGCTATCAGCCAAGAAGAGGCCCTGGCTGACTTTGATGGCTTTCTGGAGCAACTCCATTCCTATCTGAGCGAATGCGCCGACACCGCCATCGCCGAGGGGCTGCACACCTTTGGCCAACCGCCGCAGGGCGAAGGCCTGGTGGAGCTGGCCACCCAATTGGTGCGGCTGAAAAACGGAAACGTTCCTTCTTTGCGAGAGGCCATTGCCGAGCACTGGGGCTACAACTACGACACCATGCTGAGCAAAAGAGGCCAGGCCGACCCCACCGGTCGTTATCCCACCTATGCCAAGGCCTTGGAGGCGGTGCACGACGCCTGCCGCCAAACCGTAGAGGCCTTGATCGAGGACCAGGAACCACCTCTTAGTGATGCCTCTGAGCAGATTAAGCAAACCGTGCAATTCCTCCACCAAACCGTGCTGCCCAAAATCGAGGACAGCCGTCAGGAGATTGAGGCCGCGGTGGCCGCCCTGGAGGGACGCTATGTCGCCCCGGGCGGCAGCGGAGCCCCCACCCGGGGCATGGTGGATATTCTGCCCACCGGCCGTAATTTCTATTCCGTGGACCCCTATAAGATCCCGGCGCCCCCGGCCTGGCGAGTGGGGGTGAGCCTGGGCGACGATCTGGTGGAGCGTAACATCAAGGAGACGGGCATGCCCCCGGATAACGTGGGCATGGTTATCTGGGGCAGCCCCACCATGCGCACCCAGGGCGAGGACATTGCCGAAGCCCTTTACCTCATGGGATTAAGGCCAGTATGGAACCAGAGAAACGGCCGGGTGGAGGGATTGGAGGTTATCCCTCTGCACGATCTTAAGTTTCCCCGGGTGGATATTACCTTCCGCACTTCGGGGTTTTTCCGGGATTCCTTCCCTAATCTCATGGAGATGTTGGACAAAGGGGTGCATATGGTCAGCACCCTCAAGGAACCGCCGGACAAGAATTTCTTGAGACGTAATGTTATACGCGAGGTGAAGGATCTGGAAAAACAGGGCCTGACACCGGAAAAGGCGGTCAGGGAGGCTACTTTTAGGGTCTTCAGCGATCCTCCGGGGGTCTACGGAGCAGGGGTTGCCGCAGCCATCGACGCCAAGGCCTGGGAAACCAGCGACGATCTGGGCGATGTCTGGGTCACCTGGGGAGGCTATGCCTATGGTGAAAATGTTTACGGCACCGACCAGCGCCACGGCCTCCGCCGCCGTTTAAAAGACATCAACCTGGTGGTCAAAAACGAGGATTCCCGGGAGTACGACCTGCTCTCTTCTGACGACTTTAACGCCTATTTCGGCGGCTTCGTGGCCGCGGTGAAGATGGCCTCGGGCATTCAGCCCCGGGCCTACTCCGGCGATGCCT
>JASFOZ010000205.1:0-7339 GCA_050116255.1 Desulfarculaceae bacterium | reverse complement strand
GGCGGTGCTGATGGCTAAAACTGCTACAAACAACACTATGGACAGGACTCCGGTTGGGGTGGGGTTTAGTCTGAATTTCATTACTTGCCGTTCTCCATGGTTGCGCTTTCCCTGCGGTACTCCATAATGTCTCCGGGCTGGCAGTCGAGGTAACGGCATATGGAATCCAGGGTGCTTAAGCGAAAGCCCTTGATCTTGCCGGTCTTGATCAAGGAAAGGTTCTGTTCGGTTATGCCCACCTGCTGGGCCAGGTCCTTGGATTTGACCTTGCGTTTGGCCAGCATCACGTCCAGGTTGATGATAATAGCCATGATTCCCCCTAGACGATGAGTGCTTGTTCTTCTTGCAGGTGCCGGCCCTGTTCCATAACCCAGGCGATGACCAGTACGGCGCAGCCTGCCAGTAGTGAAGCGATGTCACTGGAACTCAGCCCTACGCTGAGCAGCCGCTGGCCCTGGGGCCTGTGATAGGTGAGAATCACGCTCAAAAGCGGGTAGCTTACAAAGGCCGCAATGACCCAGGCTATGATGGCCCGCCCCAGGCCGCGCAGGCACTTTATGTTTTCATGGTGGAAAATCATGCCTCTCTCATAAAGGGCAAACAGCTTGCGCAGCCTGGACAGGGCCCATACGCCCACGGCCACGGAAACCATGCTCACCAAGAAGCCCAGGAAAAGGGAGGAAGAAGGCACATCTGGGGTGATGGGCACCGGCAGCCTATGGCCCAGGGAGGGCATGCTTTGGGGAAACATCCAGAAATGGGCTGTGCCCAGGGGGAGCAGAATCATCAGCAGAGTGCAAAACCAACGCAGCCTGCGGCTGGCCTTTTTGATGCGGTCCAGGCCCCCCCCGTCATTGGATACGGCCATCACACAAATATCATCTGCAATATCTTTACAAGTCGTCATAAAATAAACCTCGCCAAAATAAGAAGCTTGGTTAATCCCGCCCCGCCGCTTGGGAGCCGGTGAGGCCGGGTTTTTGATCCTGGTCTTGACCAATCAAGGCGAACTTATCTGTCATGACATCGTTTGTCAACAAAAAATTTATGTCAAAATATAATTTATTATCGTTTTATATTAATTTTTAATCGGCTGCTGCCCGGCGATTCCGGCGGGGCGGGCCGGGTTGGGCCTGAAAAAGAAAGTAATTCCGGCTGGGTTCAGGAGTCCAAGACGGCGCGGACCTGCTGCAGCAGGGTGCCCATTTGGAAGGGTTTGGCGATCACTCCCTTGGCGCCATTGTCCAGGCTTTCCTTTACCTGGAGGTTGGCGATATAGCCGCTGACAATGATCACCTTGGCCCTGGGGTCCAGGGTGATGATCTCCTGCAGACAGCGGCTCCCGCCCATGCCGGGCATGGCCAGGTCCAAAAGAATCAGGTCGATCTTCTTGGGGTCTTGGCGGAAGATGTCCAGGGCGCTTTCCCCGCTGGCGGCGGTGAGCACCGTATATCCGTGCTCCTTGAGCATCTTGGCCGAGGCCTCTCTGATGCTCTGTTCATCATCCACCACCAGGATGGTTTCACTGCCGCCCCTGACCTCTCCGGTCACATCCTCCCAAAAGGCGGTGCCCGTGGCCTTGAGGGCCGGCAGATAGACATTAAAGGTGGTGCCTATGCCCAATTCGCTGGTGCAGTTGATATAGCCGTCATGGTTTTTGACTATGCCATAGACCATGGCCAGCCCCATGCCTGATCCCCGCCCCGGTCCTTTGGTGGTGAAGAAGGGCTCGAATACGCGCTTCAGGGTGGCCTTGTCCATGCCCCGGCCGTTGTCGGACAGAGACAACATCACATAATCCCCGGGCTTGGCCCCCAGGTGGAGCCGGCAGAACTCCTCATCCAGGGTCACGTTCTTGGAAGTGACCTTCAGGCGGCAGCCGTCGGAGCAGGCCTCCAGGGAGTTGACCGCCAGGTTGATCAAAAGCTGCTCCATCTGCACCGGGTCGGCGCTTATTTTGTACAGGTCGTCTGCGAGGTGGAGGTCGATGTCAATCTTGGTACCTGCCGGAGCCACCTCAGGGATCAGCTTGAAAAGTGAGCCTTTGAGCTTTCTAACCTGATGGTTGAGGTCAACGGGCCTTAGATTGCTCTCGAACTTACGGCTGAAGGCCAAGAGCTGCCTGATCAGGGTGGTGGCCCTGGTGGCGGCCCGGATGATCTCTTTCAGTTCGGAATACTGGGGATCGCTTTCCTCTTTCCCCAGAAGCAGTATCTCGGCGTAGCCGTTGATCGATTGCAGTAAGTTATTAAAATCATTAGCTATGCCTTCGGCCATCGCGCCGATGGCCTCCATTTTTTGCGCCTGCTGGATCTGCACGTCAATGCGGGCCGTCTGTTCCCGACGCCGGTGTTCCACCAAGGCGGTGCTGTACAAGTCAGCCAGGCGTTCCAGGGCCATTTGATCCTCAGGGGAGTAGTCCCGCTCCGGTGCGGCCACGGCTATCTGGCCCAGCACCTCCTGGCCATGTTTGACCGGAACCGACAAAAGCTTGTTGATCGGGACATGGCCCTCGGGTATGCCCGCGGACCTGGGATCAACGGCGGCGTCATTGGTCAAAAGGGGTTGTTGGTTTTTGAGCACCCAGGTAAGCATCCCTCCGAACTTGTGAATGGCGGCCTGCTTGTCCTCGATCTGGCACACATCCCAGACCTCCCGGTCAATGGCCGGGCACATAAGGCGGTCTGGTGAGTCGTTCAGGTTCCCCACAAAGCCGAAGTGGCTGCTGGTGAGCGCCTTGGCCTGGTCCATGACCGCCTGGGCCACCACCGCCAGGTCGCTGTTGGACACAAAGGCCTGATAGATCTCATTGAGGGCGTGTTCCAGGGCAGAGTAAACAGCGGGCTTTTCGGCGGCTGGGCGGCTTTTTCCGATTTCGCGGACCATAAGTGCGGCCCCGGTCTTCTGCCCGGCCCCGTTTTCCAGGGCCACCGCGGTCACGGCCACCCCCAGCTCGGACTGGTCTTTGCGCATGTGCCTGACCTGGTCAAGGGTCACCTGCCCCTGGGACTGTAGATTTTGCCAGAGATCGTCCCAGAACCGGGCGTCCTTTTGCGCAGACAGAAGGTGCAGGGGCTGGCCCTTGGCCTCCTGGGCTGAATAGCCATACAGGGCCGTTGCCCCCGGGCTCCAGGTGTCAATGCTTCCCTTGCTGCTCAAGGTGATCAAGGCCGGATCAGGGCCGTAACCCGGTTCCCAAACCGGTTCCTCTTCCCTGGTCCCCGGCCCCGCTGGGGCCTGATCAGCCCTCTGCACAACCGCCAGCCAGCGGGCCGGGACAAGGGGGTCGCCGTCTATGGAGCGAAACTCCAGATTCACCCGGATGATCTCGCCGTCTTTACGCGCCAGACGCAGCTCGGGCATTGGTTCCATGGTCGCGGTTGGGGGCGGCCCCGGGGCCTGGTGGTCCTCCGGCCTGATGGGCTCCTCACCCAAAAACAGACCGGAGATCTTTCTGTCAGCCAACTCGCTTTGGTTGTAGCCGCTTAAAACCTGGAGCTGGTGATTGGAAAAGAGGACCTGAAGTTCAGGGTCCAAGATGGCTGCTGCCTGGGGCAGCTGGGCAAAGGCCTTTTCAAAGGTTCGGCTCAGGCCGTCTTGACGCCGGGCAGCCTGTCTTTGCCCGGAGATATCGCTCACTGCGCAGAGTATCCGGCTGGGCACACCCTGGTTGTCTCTTTGAAAGACCACGCCGCGGCTGAGCAACCACCGCCACTGGCCGTCTGCGCTGCGCATACGGTATTGGTGCTCCACCACCTCGCCGTCGGCGGCCTGGCCCATGCCGGCCAGGTATTCGCAGAAGGAATCGTAATCTTCGGGATGGGTCACGGTTTCGATGAACCAAGAGCCCATGCCTTGCATTTGTTCAATCGAATACCCCAGGAAATTGGCGCCCTGGGTGTTTTCATAGATATATTGCTGCTTTTTCAGGTCATAGACCTGAATGTGGAAGGGGAGGAGTGAAATGACGCGCTTAAGGAAACCTTGCAGCTTGCGCAAGGATTCTTGCTGGCGCCGGGACCGGGCCAACTCCTGCTTTAAGTTTTCCCGGCCTTGCTTAAGCCTTTGTAAATGCTCGTATATTTCTGTATTTTGCTCCGCAAGCAGGAGTTCAACTTCCAAATCCGCCACCTGCTGGCGAATACGGGCCAGCTTGGCGCGAATCTGGTCTTTTGGTTTTAATTCCTCAGTCATTTGCGGAGCTTATTCCATTTAGCCCTATCCCGGGGAATATGGGCTTTAAAAATCCTGGGGCAGACTTGTCCAATTGATAATGAAAGCAAACCTAGTGCCACATTGCCCACTCTTGGGTGCCGCCAGGCGCAGATTTAGGCCATGGCTGACCCTAGGGGGCGGTGTCATTCCTCATTTGGCTCGATTTTCCAGGGCCTTGATTGAAACTTATGCCCGCCGCCTGGATGCCGATCCCCTGCCACAGGCCCTTATAAAACGAATCGCCGGGTAATGTCTTTACCTTGCTGCCCAAACCACGGAAAAAGTTGACCCGGTCTACTAAATGTTAAGCCTTATGCTACTAAACTACCTATCGGACTAATTCAGCGCAACATTTAGTAAAAAAGACATAATATCCAGGGGCTAAGGTCTCTAAGACCGCCGGGGCCGGGCCGTCAAGCCCACATCATATTCAGGCCTGCTTGGGAATATCTACCTTAACCTCAGCTCCTGTATTCGGCGTTTATTTTGATATATTCATGATCCAGGTCCGAGGTCAACACCCAAAAAACGCCCTGGCCAACGCCGATGTCCAGCCGCACCTGGTAACGGTGCCGCTGCATGGTTTTGGCGCAGTCTTCCTCTGCCTTGGGTCCGGCCCAGACCCCCTTATTGACCAGCAAGGTCTCGCCTATCCACAGGCTGAAGCCTTGGGGATCAAAAGCCAGATCCCGCCGGGAGGCCTCGGCGCCGGCGGCGCACACAAGGCGGCCCCAATTGGGATCTTGTCCGGCAAAGGCGGTCTTGCACAGTTGGGAGTGGGCCAGGGCATAGGCCAGGTGCCGGGCCTGGGCTTCATCTTTGGCCCCGGTGATCAGCACCCGGATCAGGTGGCCGGCCCCTTCGCCGTCCGCCACGATCATGGCGGCCAAATCCTGGCAGACCTTGGTGACCGCCTCGGTCAAGGGCGCAAGGAGGCGGTCATCCGCCTGCAGCTCGGGGTTGCCGGCCCTGCCGCTGGCCAAGACCAAAAGGGTGTCATTGGTGGAGGTGTCGCCGTCCACAGTGGCCCGGTTGAAGCTCAGGCTGGCTGCGGTTTTTATCACGGCCTTGAGGGCCTGGGGCGAGGCGGCGGCGTCTGTCAAGACAAAGGCCAACAGGGTGGCCATATCCGGCCGGATCATGCCCGCACCCTTGGCCAGACCCGCCACCCGGATTGTTTTGCCTGAGACCTCGGCCTGGGCCTCGGCCATCTTGACAAAGGCGTCGGTGGTGCGGATGGCCTGGGCCGCGTCGGGCAGGCCTTGGGGGGAAAGCCTCTGCACCAGGTCGGGCAAGACCGCCTCTACCTTTGGCGCGCTTAGGACCTGCCCGATAACGCCGGTGGAGCAGGGTATTATCTCCTGGGGAGGGCAAGCCAAGGCCTGGGCCGCCGCCTCACAGGTGCGGCGGCAGGCCGCCAGCCCTTCCGGGCCGGTGGCGGCATTGGCGCAGCCGCTGTTGGCCAAAATGGCCCGCACCCGGCCCGAGGCGATGTGCTCCCGGGCCACCAGCACCGGCGCGGCCTGGAGCCGGTTTTGGGTGAAGACTCCGGCCGCCGCCGCCGGCTTTTCAGCGCAGATGAGGGCCAGGTCCCGGCGCCCGTCAGCGCGTATCCCCGCCTCTATGGCGGCGCCGCTAAAGCCGTCCACCCCGGCGGTTATCACCGCATCCGTCTTCAGGGGCGCATCAATAAGTTCTGGAGGCTGATTCATGCTCCCTCCTTGGCCGGCTTCAGCCCTTGAGATTGGCCGTTATCCATACCATGCCATGCCGCTTCAATGCAATTTCTCAGGTTCCTCCCCCGCCTTGGGGCAAAGAGGCATGCCGGGGACCGGACGCCCCATGGCTTGGCGGGATTGAACTTATCTAAATTACATGAGACAAGCCGGGACTGTAAACAGGCAGGGTTGCCTAAAAGAAGTGAGGCATTATAGGTTGAGGCGGCGGATAGGCCCGGATCACCTTCCGCAGCACTTTTTGTACTTCTTACCGCTGCCGCAGGGGCAGGGGTCGTTGCGCCCCACCTTTTTGCTTTTGCGCTTTTGGGGCTGGGGCGAGGCGTCCTCGCCTCCGGAGAAGCTCAAGGGCACGTCCTGATCCGGGGCGAACTCCTCGACATCGTCGTCAGAGACCAACTGGGCATGCATCAGCCTGAACACGGTCTCCTGTTTTATGTTGCCGATCATGTCCATGAACATCTCATAACCCTCGCGCTGATATTCGCGCAGAGGGTCTTTTTGGCCATAGCCTCTAAGGCCGATGCCCTCCTTGAGATGGTCCATGTTGCGCAGATGCTCCTTCCACAGGTTGTCCACCGCGTCCAGAAGTATCCAGCGTTCCACCTGGCCCATGCTTTCAGAGCCGTAAAGCAGGTGTTTCTTTTGGTACAGGTCCTTGGCCTGATCGGATATGTGTTCGCTTATGGCGTCCGCCTCCAGGCCGTCGCCGCTTCCCAGTTCGGGTAAGAACCCAAAGGTGCCCTTGAAGGTGTCGCCCATGGCCTTTAGGTCCCACTGCGAAGAAGGCGCGGTCTCTTCGGCATACATGGCCACAATGTCCTGGGCCAGGTCATCGATCATCTCCAGCACCGCCTCATGGACCCCTTCTCCGGTCAGGGCCATACGCCTCTGATCGTAGATCACTTCCCGCTGCTGGTTGAGGACGTCGTCATATTCCAGGAGCTGCTTACGGATTTCGAAGTTGCGCCCCTCCACCTTGCGTTGGGCGTTCTCTATGGCCTTGCTGATGAAGTTGTGCTCGATGGGTTCGCCCTCTTCCATGCCCAGCTTGGCCATAACCCCGCTGATGCGGTCCGAGCCGAACAGGCGCAGCAGGTCGTCCTCCAGAGAAAGGTAAAAGCGGCTGGATCCGGGATCGCCCTGGCGGCCGGAACGGCCCCGCAACTGGTTGTCTATGCGCCGGGACTCGTGGCGCTCAGTTCCCAGGATGTGCAGCCCGCCCAGGTCCGGGACCTCTTCTCCCAGGACGATGTCGGTGCCGCGCCCGGCCATGTTGGTGGAGATGGTCACCGCCCCCTTTTGGCCGGCCTGGGCCACGATCTCGGCCTCCTGGGCGTGATGTTTGGCGTTGAGTACGGTGTGAGGGACGCCCTGGCGCTTGAGCA
>JASFOZ010000204.1:0-7361 GCA_050116255.1 Desulfarculaceae bacterium | reverse complement strand
AAGGCGCCAGCCCCTATGGGTTGCTTTTGGCCCTGGATGGGTCTGCCAACTCCTGGCGGGCGGTTGAATATCTTTGCCGCAGCCCCATACGGCGGGATCAGGACCTGACGCTTTATCACGTGTGGCCCAAGTCTGAATTGGCTTCAATACCCGACGGTTATTTGCCGGAAAGATCTAATGATATCACGATGTTTATGGACCGGGCCGCTCAGTCCTTGGAAAAGGCGGGATTCAGAAGCGGCAGTATCAGCATAAAATCGGCCTTGGAAGAGCCCAGCCGGGCCAAAGCCATTGTGGCCCAGGCGCGGGAGTCTGATTGCGGCACTATCATTATGGGCCGGTGGGGAACCACCGAATCCAAGGCCTTTGCCCTGGGCCGGGTGACCCACAAGGTTTCCCAGTTGTGCCGGGGCCAGGCCCTGTGGATCATACCCTGAATCGGCTTTACGCCGTCATGGGTAATCACAGGAGAGATCAGCCGGCAGTCAAGTAATGATCTGGTCCCTATATCAGGGGCTCAAAAGGCCGCCTCAATGGCCTGGGTCAGCTTGGGCATGTCGATCTTAATCTGCTGGGCCTGGATGAGCACGCCTTTCTTATCCAGCACCAGCACTGTGGGCGTGCCCTTGATGTCAAAAACATCGGCCAAGGGCAAGGAATCATTCGGGCCTTCGTCTCTGAGGACCGGCTCGGGCATGTTATAGCCCTGGGCATAGGTCCGGGCCGCCTCCACCATGTCCGGACCGTCGCTGTTGATCAGCAGCATGATAAAGGGGTTACCGGTCAAGCGCCGGCCCAGGGCCAACAGGCGAGGCATCTCCCGTTTGCAGTCCGGGCAGGAGATGGACCAATACACCAGGACCGAAACCTTGTCCTTGGTCAGGTCCGCCAGTGCGTGCCTTTGGCCCCCAGTATCGGGCAGCTCCAAGGGAGGAAGCTTGACCCCCGGCTTTACCAGGGACCCGGCGGGAAGGGACAGGCCGCAGATCAAGATTAAGGCCGCTGAGAGGAGGATCATTTTTTTCACGGCGGCACCTCTGCTGGGTTGCGCCCTCAGCGCAGGAAAGGGTTGCTCTCGCGTTCGTGTTTAACCGTGGAACTGGAATCAGGTCCATAGTGATGTCCAGGCCAGACCACAGTGTCATCGGGCAGGGTGAGGATCCGCTCTTGTATGGATTTGAGCATCTGGGGCCAGGAGCCTCCGGGCAGGTCGGTGCGCCCCACCCCGCCCACGAAAAGGGTGTCTCCGGTGAATACATGGCCCGGGGTATGGAGGCAGATGCAGCCGGGGGAATGTCCGGGGGTGTGGATTACCTCGAGCGCCACCTCCTCCCCCGCTTTGATGGTGTCGCCGTCCTTGACGAATTCATCAGCCGGCGGCGTGGCCGCGCATCCCAACATGCGGGCGAAGTCTGCGGAATGGGAGCTCATCATGTACTCGTCGTCGCTGTTGTGCACCAAAATGGAAGCGCCGGTCACTTCCTTTATGCGGGCGTTGCCGCAGGTGTGATCAGGGTGACCATGGGTATTTACGATCTTGGTAATGTCAAGACCTTCTTGACCGGCCCGTTCCAAGATTTTGTCTTCGCTGCCAGCCGGATCTATGGCCACGGCCTGGCCTGTTTTCTCACAGCCCACCAGGTAGGCGAACACGGCCATCTGGCCAACCAACATTTGGACTATTTTCATGGAATCAGCCTTTTTGTTTAAATAAATATTTCGGCCAAGGCTAGCAAAGGAGGCCCTGAGCGTCAACCAAGGGGCACGCCAATACCACCCGCCGGGGATATGTCGCCAGGTTTTGGCCCAAATTCCTCAAGTCCGGGCGAGTCTTGGCCGATTAGGTGATTAGACAGACATTGTATTTGCATAGGACAAGGAGGTCCGAAATGCCATACCGCCGGCAGCAAGCCATCCGCGAAATCATTGCCACCTTGGTTTGTTCTGATCTTTATTTTGCCCTGGACCCGGCCGCCCGCCTGGAGCTGGTCAGGCATCATCTCACCCGGGAGCGCCAAAGGGCCAAAAAGGATCAGGTGAGTTACCACTGAGCGGATGGGGTGAATTTCTTTCGCCCCGATTCCAATTTTCTTGCCCCAGGCCCGGGCCGTTTCCATCGGTAAAAGCACGGTCCTATGGCTTCGCTATTTTTCCGCCCAGCCTAAGGGGGCGGTCATTGGACGGTGGCATAGGCATGCAGGCCCGGCAGCAGATTCACCCCGAAATAGGTGAAAAGCACGCAGCCGAAACCCACCAGGGAAAAGACCGCCAGCCGCCTGCCTTGCCAGCCGCGCATCAGGCGGCTATGCAAAAGGGCGGCGTAAACCAGCCAGGTGATCAAAGACCAGGTCTCCTTGGGGTCCCATTGCCAATAGCTGCCCCAGGCCGAGTTGGCCCAGATGGAGCCGGTGACAATGCCGGCGGTGAGCAGGATGAATCCCACCACCACCGTCTGGTAGATGAGGTCGTCCAGAAGCATGGCCTTGGGGGCGTTGGGTTGTTTGGGCTGGCCGCTGAACACATACATGGCGCTGAGGGCAAAGGAAACCCCAAAGCCGGCGTACCCCAAAAAACAGGTGATCACATGGGCGATCAGCCAGTTGGACTTGAGAGCCGGTAGCAGGGGTTTGACAGTGGGGTCAAGCTTGAGGGCGTAGAGCATGGCGAAAAAGGCCAGGGGCAGGGCAAAGGAGCCGATGGTTTTGAGTCTGGTCTTATATTCAACGATCAGGTAGACCAGGGTCAGGGTCCATCCAAAAAATACCAATGATTCAAATAGATTGGAAAATGGGGCATGCCCAAGCTCCGGCCCCATTTCATAAGAGCCCACCCAGCGCAGCACGATCAAGGCGGTGTGAACCGCCAAGGCGGCCACAGTCAACCCGCTGGCGGCGGTGCCCATAAAACGCAGCTTCATCACCCCATAACACCAATAGAGAACCGAGGCCAAAAGATAGGCAAAGGTGACGGGTGCGAGCAAAAGGCGGCTTATTTCATACACTTGGGTTCACTCTCCCGGTTGGGGATTGGGTTTGAGGTCTGAGGCCAGGCGGCCGAGCAGCCGGCTTAGGGCAGTACGGTTTTTGTTGGTGGAGCCGGCGATCTCCACCCGGGTGCGCTCCTGGCCGCTGGGGCTGAGCCTGATCCAGACCTTGCGGTGGGCCATGTAAAAGGTTATGAAAAAGCCGATCACCATCAAGGTGCAGCCCACCCAGATGAACCACACCCCGGGATCGTACTTCACCTTTAATCCGCTATAGGCTACTAACTCGGCCTTGATGATTTCAAACTTGACCGGCGCCCTTTGGGGCATCTTGGCTCCGGCCTTGAAGGCGGTGATAATCACTGGCTGGTCTTGGTCTGAGGCTTGAAAGGCGATGCGGGCCACCGGCCCCTTATACATGCCGCCCATGGTCACGGATTCATGAAAGTCCATTACCCCGGCCCTGCCCCCTCCGGGGAGCGGAGACCACTTATGGTGCTTAAGCTCAATCTCTTGGGACTGCTCCCCGCGCAGCAGGCGCACCCTCAGTTTTTGGGGGCTTTCACCCAAGGTTGATAAATAAAAGTCTACGGACTGATGCTCGGCCGGGTGGTTTACCCTTATCACCGTTTTTTTGATTTCCTTATCCCCCTGCAAAAAAGCGATATCCGCCCGATACTCCCGGGGCATGCCGCCGGGGTGATAATCTGTTTGGCATTTGTCCAGACGCACGCTGAATCCCAGACGGTGCGGCTGGCCGTTGTTCAGCCTGATGGCGTCTATGGATTGCCCCTGGTAGATGTTGACTCGCCCTGAGAAGCCCCAGAAGTTGCCCACCAGGCCCCCGGCAAAGATGATCAAAACGCTGGCATGCACCACATACACCCCCAGGCGGGACCAGGCCCCCCGGGTGGCGAACAACACCTGCTCATGGTCTTGCGTGTCTTGGTGCACCGCGCCCAGCGCCTTTTCGAGCAGGCGGCGGGCCTGAGGGGCGTTGGCCGTGGGGGCTCCGGGTATGGTGAAGGTCTGCTGGGCCCGGGGGCGGCGCCTTAGGTCTTCGGCCGGGTCCTTTCTCATGATTTTAAGGGCAATGGGCAGCCGTTTCAGGGAGCAGACCACCAGATTCACGCCCAAAGCGGTGAGAAGCAGGCGGAACCAGGGGGTGTGGTATAGGTCATCCAGGCCCAGGGCCAAAATGAAGTGGCTCCATCTCTGGCCAAAGGCCTGGGTATAGACTTGGGCCGGCTGGTGCTGGGTGACGATAGTGCCGGCCACCGAGGCGGCGGCCAGGATCAGAAACAAAAATAAGCTCAGCCTCACCGAGGCGAAGAAATCCCACAAACGCTCACTGAAGCTCCGGGCAGGGGTGGAAGCTTTATTTTGCAAAGATTCCGAAGCGCTGGAGATGTCTGCCGGGTTTGACCCGGCCTGAAGGCCGGCCTTTGGATTTGATTTGTCGCTCGTCAAAACGCATATCCCGATTACAGAGTCATGGCATCGCTCAGCCCAGGTTTATAATCCGAAAAACTCTACCAGCCGATTAGGGTTTACACAACCGCGGTCCGCCTCTTTTCGCTGCCGCCCCGGTCACCCCAAACAAGTGGTGATCGGAAGACCCCAGCCGCCCTTATTGGTCGTGATGGGCCGGTCCTAGGGCGAGAGCCGGGCCGGTCCTTGAGATCCGGATTTTCAAAAGGGCGCAATCTGACTTGGCGGGCACGATCGCTCACAGGGCGGGCTGCTTTTCAGGCAGTACCACGGGCCGGGCCTGAGGGGGCGGACAGGCCCTTGAAGCTCACCTGGCCCCGGCCCAGCAGGTCGTGAAGGTGCAGGATGCCCAGCACCTTGGTTTTCTTGTCCACAATGGCCAAGGCCGTGATCTGCTTTTCTTCCATGATGTGCAAGGCATCGGCGGCCAAGGCCTCGGGCCCGATACTGTGGGGATTGCTGCTCATCAAATCCCGCACCGGCGTGCGGGCCATGTCCACCCCCGCCAGGACCGCCCGGCGTATATCACCGTCAGTGAATATACCCTTAAGTATGCCCCGGGCGGTGACGAGCACCGTGCCCAGATCGCCCTTGTCTATTATATCCACGGCCATGGCGGTGCTGTCCCCAGGTCTCATGGTGGGGACTGATTTTCCGGCGATCATGACCTCGCTGACCCGGAGGCTCAGCCGGTCGCCGAGCCTGCCTCCGGGATGCCGCCGGCGGAAGTCCTCGGCGTTGAAGCGGTGCTTCTCTAAAAGAACCACGGCCAGGGCGTCGCCCATGGCCAAGGCGGCGGTGGTGCTGGCGGTGGGGGCCAGGCCCAAGGGGCAGGCCTCCCGCTCCACCCCGCAGTCCATCACAGCATCGGCGGTGCGGGCTAAAGAGGATTTCAGGCCGCCGGTGAGGGCGATTATCTTGGCCCCGTTTTCGCGCAAAGCAGGGATCAGCTCCACCAGCTCGTCGGTCTCCCCGGAGTTGGACACAGCCAGCACCACGTCTCCGGGAGCAACCATTCCCAGGTCACCGTGCAGGGCCTCCACCGGGTGCATAAAGACCGAGGTGGTGCCGGTGGAGCTTAGAGTGGCCATGATCTTGCGGGCCACGATGCCGCTTTTGCCGATTCCAGTGGCGATCACCTTGCCCGGGCTTTGGTATATTATCTCCACCGCCCGGGTAAAGCCTGAATTTAGCCGCTTTTTCAGCCGGCTGATGCCTTCGGCCTCTATGGTCAGCACTCTGCGGGCGGTTTTAAGAACGTCGTTCACCTAGGACTCCAAACAATACTTGCCCTGCCCTGGATCAATGGGCACCGGGTAGTTTCCGTCAAAGCAGGCCAGGCAAAAGCCGCCGCGCGTGGCTTGAGTGCCGGCCAACAGGCCGTCTATGGAAAGGTACCGCAAGGAGTCCAGGCCCAGCATGTTTTTGATCTCCTCCACGGAATGATCGCAGGCCACCAACTCGCCCTTGGTGGAGAAATCAATGCCGTAATGGCAGGGATAGCGGTGGGGCGGACAGGATACCACCATATGCACCTGGGCGGCGCCGGCCTCGCGGATGTTCTTCACCCTGGCCATGGTGGTGGTGCCCCGGATTATGGAGTCTTCCACGATGACCACGCTTTTTCCCTTGATGAGCTCGCGCACCGGGTTGAGTTTGACCCGCACCCCGAAATCGCGGATATCCTGGCTGGGCTGTATAAAGGTGCGCCCCACATAGTGATTTCTGATCATGCCCATCTCAAAGGGCAAGCCGCTGGCAGAGGCAAACCCCAAGGCGGCATAGTTGCCGCTGTCGGGAAAGGGCATGACGAAATCGGCGTCCACCTGGGGGAACTCCTTGGCCATCTGGGCCCCTTGGCGCTTGCGCACCTGATAGACGGTCTGGCCGAAGATGTTGGAGTCGGGCCGGGCGAAGTAGATGAATTCAAAGATGCAATGGGCGTGGCGCTGGGGCTCGAAGGGAGTGACGCTGCGCAGCCCGTTTTTGTCTATGAACAAAACCTCGCCCGGTTCAACCTGGCGCAGGTAGCGGGCGTGGATCAGGTCCAGGGCGCAACTTTCGCTGGATACCACGTAACCGTCGTCGAGCATGCCCAGACACAAAGGCCTGAATCCTTGGGGGTCGCGGGCGGCCACCAGGGTGTCTTCGGTCATGAACAAAAAGCTGTAGGCCCCCCGGAGCTGCCCCAGGGCGGCAAGCAGGGCCTCTTCAAAACCCAGGTGGATGTGGCGGGCCATGAGATGCATGACCACCTCTGAGTCCATGGTGGTCTGAAAGATGCTGCCCTTGAGCTCCAGATCCCGCCTCAAGGCGGCGGCGTTGACCAGGTTGCCGTTGTGCCCCAAACAGACGGTGTGCCCGGCGTAATTGATGATGAACGGCTGCACGTTTCTCTGCACCGAGGAGCCGGTGGTGGAATAGCGCACGTGTCCGCAGGAGAGGTGTCCGGTGAGGCGCTGCAGGTCTTCCTCGCTGAACACGTCCGGCACCAGGCCCATGGCGCGGCGGTCTTTTAAGACCTTGCCGTCTGAGGACACGATGCCGGCCGATTCCTGCCCCCGGTGCTGCAGGGCGTAGAGTCCGTAATAGGCGAGCCGGGCCGCCTCGGGGTGGCCGTACACCCCGAAAACGCCGCAGGCTTCCTTGGGGCCTTCTGGGCAGCGGATGATCATGGAGCCAATCCTACCACAAGTATCCTGGGATTCTCTGTAAAACCATTTCTTATGCTCAATGACCCGATTGGACTATACCTGTGCGTGAAAATCCTGCAAGGCCGTGACCGAAAGACGGTCATTAAGGAGGAGCGACTCCACCGCATCCACGGTCGCCTGGGCGGCGGCTATGGTGGTTATGTAGGGCAGGCCCCGCTCCACCGCGCAACGCC
>JASFOZ010000203.1:0-7408 GCA_050116255.1 Desulfarculaceae bacterium | reverse complement strand
ACACCGCCAAACAACTGGAGCAATTTGTAGATGCTTTAAACAGCAGGCCCCGAAAAAGGCTGGGCTACCTCACACCAAGCGAAGTCTTTACTAAAGCCACCTGTTGCAATTGACGTTTGAATTCACAACAAAAAGAAATGGTGTCCACTCACAAACTTCTTCCTCCAAAAGCGCCTCAAACCTAAACGATTTGCCTAAACTGCGGCATCCCCACCCCAACCGCGAGATACAGCCTTGATTGCTTTCTACAGATATATCTTTCCCCGTTTCTGGGCCAAGGTCTCAGCGGTCTCCTGGTCCATTTCCATCTTTATCTTGAAAAAAGGGCTGGCATCGTTGATGGCCAACACTTGGTCCGGGCAGTTTCGCACGCAACGCAGGCAGACAATGCATAGACCCATTTTGGCCTCTCCAACCTCAGCCTCAATGGCCCCGGCCGGGCATTGCTCTTCGCAGAGCATGCACATCTGGCACTCTTGGCCTTTTCGGCTGGGCAGCTGGCTTATCACCTTGAAACGGAACTGCTCGAATCGGTCCAGCTGCTCTCCGGTGTAGGGGCCTGGGTTAAGGTCGTGCACCACGCCTTGGTCCTCGCCGCTTAGCCTCTTGAAGATTTTTCCGGCATATTCACGGGCCAGGGCCAGGTCTTGTTCATCCGGCCGGTCTGCCATGGCCTGCCAACCGCTCAGGTTGTAGGTGTGCGCCCCCGGAAAATGGGCCGATGCCACTACTATGAAGCCGCTCTCTTGCAGAATGCGGCGGGTATCAAAGTGGGTTGGGTGGATCTGAAAGCCCCCGAAGGTAAAGAACATGGCGCAACGCCTGCCTTTGCCCGCCAGGCCTGCCAGCCATTTGCGCATCAGGCGGGGCGCGCGCATGGAATGTATGGGCGAACCAAAGACCGCCGTGTCATAGGCAGAGAAATCAGGTGGGGTTTGCCTTGCTTCCGGAGTGGTCACATCCAGCAGCTCGACCTCAGCGCCCAACTCCTGCAAGCGGGAAGCTATTTGACCGGCGTAAACAGCGGTGTTTCCAGTGGCACTGAAAAGGCTCAAGAGTATTTTCATTCTAATTGCCTTGCGAAGTTTGAGGTTTTTAAGGTTCAGGGATCACTATTTGACTTCATTCACGAAATGGCGCCGCTGTAAAAAAACCAACCCCAACCGGAGGTGAAAAGCAGATTCCCCCACAAGCCATGCTCCAAACCGGCCAAGGCCAAAGACCCTGAACGTAGATAGCGATAGCCAAACAATATACCACCCAAGGCCGCTAAAACCGGGGCCAACCAATTGCCATACATGGCATGAGACAGCCCGAAGCTGAGGGCGCTGACGATCAACATTTTGTAATCATTGGAGAATAGACGCTGGTAACGCTCAAAGAAAAAACCGCGAAATATGATTTCCTGGGGATAGGCGGCCAACAGGGGATAGAGCAGCATTACCAGGGCCCACCTGAACGGCTTCACGCGGGGGAAGGCAAGAAAGTACTGAGGCAAAAACAGCCAGGCAGTGAAGAGAATAAAAGCCGCCGCAGGCAGAAACACATATAAGATCCGGCGCAGATGGGCGGGAAAATCTGTGCAAGTGAAAAAGGCCCGCCTTGAAAAATCCGGACGGCGCGCTAAATAAATCACGCCAACCACGGATAGAAGCAATACCAGAGGGACCACCTTGAAGGCCAGCTTATGGCGGAAAAAATAGAGCGCAGCCGGTAAAAGAAAAAAGAGCGCCAGACACTCGGCCCCAAGCCAGATCCTGGAATATTTAGCAGGTAGGGACCGGGCCGTCTTTGCATCAGATGCCTGTTTGAAAGCGCAGCCTCCTGATAACGTCTAGCATCTAGTCTAACATTTTATGGTTATGATTAGGTCTCAGGCTATCCCAAAAAGACAGCCCCTAGGCACGGGGGTCGGCTGTCGTCCAGGCTCCCTGGGGTTTATGATCAAAAATAAATCAACACCAGCAAAAAAAGCGCAAGGAATGTCAAGCAAGGCCAAAGAAGACGGATTAAATTACTAGGTCAGATACCGCGGTAATAAAAAGAGGGGGAAGGGTTTTGAAGGCTTGCACCAGAGATTCTTACCACGAGCGAATCCTCAGGGTTTTGGTGCATATCCAAAGGCATCTGGATGAGGACCTTTCCCTGGAGGGATTGGCTGAGGTGGCCAACTTCTCCCCCTATCATTTTCACCGGGTCTTTCGAGGCATGGTCGGCGAAGGGATCAAGGAGCACACCAGGCGGTTAAGGCTGGAGCGGGCGGCTTATCAACTTCGGAACACCCAGCGCCCAGTGACCGATATCGCCCTGGCGGCAGGCTACCAGGCCCATGAATCCTTCAGCCGGGCCTTCAGGGAAATGTTCGGTGAAAACCCCACTGTATTTCGTGAGCTTCGAAGCCACTTTAATCACCAAAAGAGTCCGTCCGGCGTTAACTACCGGCCGGACGGAAAAATTGACCATTTCACCCCCCAAGACACTGGAGGTGCACAAATGAATGTAGATATCAAAAAATTCGATCCCATGCGCGTGGCTTTTATGCGCCATATGGGGCCGTACGCCACTTGTGAAGCCACCTGGGAGAAGCTTTGCTCCTGGGCAGGGCCCAAAGGCCTGCTCAAAAAAGATACGGTCTATGTTGGCATCTGCCATGATGATCCCGAGATTACCCCTCCGGATAAGATACGTTATGACGCCTGTGTGGTTGTGGATGAAAAGACCGGGCCTGAGGGAGAGGTGGGAGTGCAGGAGATCGCAGGCGGCGATTATGCCGTGACCGTACACAAAGGACCTTATGAAACCTTAAAAGATACCTATGCCCGCCTCTGCGGGGAGTGGTTGCCGAATCAGGAGCGGGAGAAGCGTTCCATGCCTTCTTTGGAGATATATTTAAGCGATCCCCAGATCACTCCGCCCGCAGAACGACTCACTGAAATCAGACTGGCCTTGGTGTAGCGGCAGGGTAGGTCTAAGCCAAAAAGCCAGCGGCAACCCCTTAGGTTGCCGCTGGCTTTTGTTGATTCCGAATGGAAACGAAAATTTACTTCTTGTTGGTTTCACCGGTGGCGGCGCCGTGGAGTTTGATCTCCACCTTCTCCTCCAGGGACTGATAGTAGTCCTGCAGGATCTTCACCACCTCAGGCCGGGAGAACTCCCCGGGCAAGTCTCCGCCCTCGGACAAAGTCTTGCGGACCATGGTGCCCGACAAAAGCAGGCGGTCTTCCTTGCCGTGGGGGCAGGTGCGCATGGAGGCCATGCCCTGGCACTTGTAGCAATGGAAGGTCCAGTCGATGTTCAGGTTTTCGATCTCCAGGCTGCCCTCGGGGATCTGATCGAAGATCTTTTGGGCGTCAAAGGGGCCGTAGTAGTCGCCGACTCCGGCATGGTCGCGGCCCACGATAAGGTGGGAGCAGCCGAAGTTCTGGCGGAAGCAGGCATGCAAGAGGGCCTCGCGGGGACCGCCGTAGCGCATCTCCATGGGATAGCCCTTGGACAGGATGGTGTCTTTGACAAAGTAATTCTCAGTAAGGGCATTGATGGCCTTGACCCGGACATCAGCCGGAATATCGCCGGCCTTGAGCTTGCCCAGGACCTGGTGGATGATCACGCCGTCCATGATCTCCACTGCGATCTTGCACAGAAACTCATGGGAGCGGTGCAAGGGGTTGCGAGTCTGGAAGGCCGCCACCCGGCTCCAGCCCTTCTCCTCAAAGATGGCCCGGGTCTCCATTGGTTTGGCGTAGACGCCGGGGTATTCCTCTGGGAAACCGCCTTCGCTGAGCACCTTCACCGGTCCGCCCAGGTTCCATTTCTTCTGGTCCATGACCTTGGCCACGCCGGGGTGCTCGGTGTCAGTGGTGGTGTAGACGTTGGTGCACTCGAATTCCTTGTCGATCTGGTACTTGTCCTGCACCTCCATGGTGGCGACCAGGCCGCCGAACTCATCATTATAAAGGGCCAATTTGTCGCCGACCTTGACATCGTCTTCGTCGCCGGCGCTCACCGTCACCGGCATGGGCCAGAACACGCCGTTGGCCAGCTTCATCTCGCCGCATACGCCCTTCCAGTCGGCCTCGCTCATGAAACCGTCCAGGGGGGTGAACGCGCCGATGCCCAGCATGAAGCAGTCGCACGCGGCCATGGTGCTGACGTTGAGCTTCTTATAACCTTCGGCAGCTTTTTTCTCGTCTTCCAGGGCTGCGCCTTCCAGCAATAAGGGCTTTAGATCGCCTCCACCGTGGGGGGGAACCAGTGCCATACTAATCCTCCTTAGATAATAATCAAGGCGCTGTTTGACTTCAGCGCCGCCGCCTGGAATCAGCGGCTTTTAGTTAGCTTGCTATAGGCCGAAACCTGTTTGCCGGCTCCGGCCGGTGTTTGTACCCAAAAGAACAATGCAGGCCAAATTTTTGAGCCCCCGGGAACCTATTTCCTCGCTATGGGGCCCAAAATCATCCCCAAGTTGAACACCGTGGTTTGCCCCTAGGGCGTTGGCCCACAGGGTTTAACCACCACGCATGTAGGGTACTTTAAATCAGGGCTAACTTAATGAGAGGTTAAGATTCTGTCAAGGATTAAATTTCTTTAAAAAGGCGGGGCCATTCGGCCCCCAAAGGCCAAACAATCGCCTGGGCCGGCAGGAAGTGGCATAAAGGACCTTCCGTTGTTGTTGAGTCAGTATAAACTCCATCAACCGCCTTAAAGTGCGGCTTGGCCTGGAGGCGGGCTTGGGGTAGCATGTTAGGAATTTGGATTTTGGCCCAAAGGATGGACCAGGGTACGGTTGACTTGCCAAGGCCGCATCAGCGTTGTCCAAGCGCTTGAGGGGGTTTGCTCAAGTCTGGCCGGTTGAGCATTAACAGCAGCCAGGTATGGGGTTTCTATTGCCTATAGCTGACCAGAGTGGCTTCTTTTTTTTCATAAAGCGCCGCTTTTGGCTGTTGCTCTGTGTGGCGGTTTTGTTGCGTCTCGCCCTGGGGGTGGGCCTTTACACAGGGGCTGCCCTGGTTTCCAAGGCACCGCCCTTGGAAGCGGTCAGTTCCAGGCTTTTGGTACAGGACGCCATTACTTATCATGATGAAGCGGTCAATATCATTCACTATTGGCGGAATCGGGCACCAGGCGATTACTCTTGGGGCAGAACCCCCAGCTCTTATTCCTTTATTTTGGCTGCCGCCTATCTGATCTGGGCCCATCCCCTGATGGCCGTGCTCCTGAACGCCCTGTGTTTTGCTGGAGTGGGCGTGTTGGCCTATTTTTTGGCCTTGCAACTGGGCCAGCCCTCATACCGCGCATCCTGGCTTGCCCTGCTGGTCTGTCTTTGGCCCCCTTCCTTGGTATATACCTCAGTACCTTTGCGTTACGGCCTGTGGACCCTGGGTGTGTTTTTGGCGCTGACCTGCCTGTCTTTTTTATGGTCCCGGGAGCGGCGGGCCATACTGCCCAGCCTTTTTGGCATGTTGGGATTGGGAGGCGGTTTTTGGCTCCTTTTGATCTTAAGGGGGCAATTTAGGCTGTTGGTACTGGGTTTTGCCCTGTTGGCCGTGGTTTTGTTCATTGTGGTCAGATCTCTGCGCAACCGGAACTGGATCTTAGCCGCTACGGTCCTGGCAATAACAGGGGCTGTCTGCCTGACTGTGGTTGTATGCAGCCAGCCTTTGGAGTTGGTCCTGCGCTACCGGCCTCAGGCTCAGGGCCAGCCCGGCGATCACCGCCCCCGGCTGGTGAGAATTTTAGGCAAGCCCGCCGACAGGATAGCCTTTCTCAGGGACAGGTATATCTATTGGGGGGGACGCTCCATCTCCCCTGAAGCCAGGCTGGTGCGGGAGTGGATGGGTTTTGATCTCACCGGAATCAATCGTCCTGAACAGAACCAGTGGGATCGCCGTGCCATGAAATTCATAAACGAATCAGGCCGCCTGGGCCCCTGGCAATTGATCAAGGGATGGGGGATCATGGGATTGGCTGCTTTACGCGACCTTTTTTTATTTCCCTTTCCCTGGCAATCTTGGCCGGCCTCATCTCCGGAAAGCACCATGCGGCTTTTGGTTTTGGCCCAAACCCTGCTGGGCTATCTGCTGCTCCCGGGGATATGGGCAGGCCTGCTGGGGCGGCGATGGCGCATCGGCCCTCAGTCAGTGCTTTTGGCCTGGGTGGGGGGCCTGGGAATCGTGTTGGGGCTGGTGGTGGTCAATCTGGGCACCTTGTACCGGTTGCGGGATATGATCTGGCTGCCGGCGGTTTTGACCTTTGATCCCCGGCCTTATGTTTGGCTGGGAAAAAAGCTTTTAAAACGAGATGTTAGGCTCTGAAGCGACAGTGCAATATCCGTTTTAAGGTCCACCAGGCGCTGGCCAGGGGATCCAAGGTGGTCTCACCCACCCGCTCCCGATAGTCAATGAAGATGGTGCCCACTCGCCGGCCCTGGGCCAGGGGCTTGAGCAAGAGCTCCACCGGCAGGGCCGGACCTTGGGCGTTGAACTCCATTTCATCGATCATGCTTTTGCGGTAGGCGCGCATGCCGCTGTGCAGGTCGGTGAGGCGGCGCCAAAACAACAGGCTGGCCAGCCGGGCAAAGCCCCAGTTGGCCAGAAAGTTTATCCAGGGCATGGCAGCGGGCTTTTTTTGCAGGCGGGAGGCATCCACCAGGTCGTACCGCCCCTTAAGAATCATGTCCGCCATCTCGGCGATGCGGCCAGGGGGGTAGGTGTCGTCGCAGTCCATGGTCACCACCACCTCTCCGTCAGCCTCCCTCAAGGCCCTGTCCATGGCGGGGCCATAACCCTGAGGCGGATACTGGCGGATGACCTTGGCCCCGGCGGCGCGGGCTATCTCCGGGGTGCGGTCGCTGGAGGAATCCACCAGAAGCACCTGGGCCTGGGGCAGGTGGAGCTTGATGTCGGCTATGACCTTGCCCACGGCCTTTTCTTCGTTCATGGAGATCATGGAAACTGTGATCACGCGTGCAACAGCCTTTCGAAAAACGAGACCCCTTTTATAACACACAAAGGCGGTTTTACTAGATAATGAATGCAAAACTCGGGGTTTAAGCCCGGTGGCGCTTGTAAAAGGGCCGCCAGTTTGTTAAGTATTGCTCGCAACTAAACCCTATCACCCAAACCTCCGGCCAGGATGCCTTTGCCGCAGACAAACTCAAAATCTTCTCAGGCTTGGGGCCTAAAAGGCCTCGCGGCCAGATTGCTGCCATTTTTGGTCTCAGCCGGCTTTCTTTATCTGGTGGTGAGAAAGGTGGCCTGGCCGGAGCTGCGCCAAAACCTTGCCCAGGTGGACCTGATATTGCTGGCGCCGGCGGTGTTGGTGTATCTGGCCGGGTTTGTTCCCCGGGCCTTGAAGTGGAAGCTGATCTTGGACCAGGTCAAGGATGTGAGCCTGGCTTCCTGCCTGGGGT
>JASFOZ010000202.1:0-7410 GCA_050116255.1 Desulfarculaceae bacterium | reverse complement strand
TGGCGCAGATGGATGGGGCCCCGATGAACACGTATCTTTGCCCCTTGCCCAGGGGCAAGTGCTGGCGCAGGTAAACCGCGGCCAGGTAACCGGCATTGAGGCCGGGGCAAAGATGGTTATGAAAGCTGCCGGCCAGCAGCAGGGGCCAGTTTGCGCCCTTGGCCCAGGACAGGGACAGGCTCACCACCCCGAACAGGCCTGGGCCGATGTGGCCTGTTGCCGCCTTTTTCCAACCCGCCGCGGTGAGTATGGCCTGGGGCCTGGCGTCTATGCTCTGTTGGACAAAGCCGTTTTTTTGCCACCGGCTGTAGATCAAGCGGCCGCTTTTTTTACTGTAAAGGGCGAACCACAAGGGATGGTTCCAAGAAGAGTGCACAGCCAGCAAGGAGCGGCAATCCAAACTGAGGCCGGGCTGGCGCAGGGCCAGTTGCACAAAGGCCTGGGTGCTCTTGCCGTTCATCTGTCCGTATCCGGCATTGGTCAAAAGCAGCACCTTAGAGCCCTGGGGCGCTTCAAGCCGCTTTACCGCCGCGCTCAAGGCGGAGCCGGCCCGGCCCAGGTCCATGCCAGCACCCCCGGCGGCCATAGCGATCCCGGCCCATAGCAAGACGGCAAGGCAGATAATAACAGCGGGTAAAACTTTCTTTTTCATATTCAGCCTCCTGAATAAAAAGCCGCGAAGGCCCGCTCCCTTTCTGGGTTGCGTGCGCCTTCGCGGCCACAAATAAGATAAATTCTATTTAAACTAAAACTGACGGCTTCGTGCCGTTCTCAGCCTCATATAGCACCACCTCGGCCGGGAAACAAGCTATTTGCCACTGGTAGTTATTGCCCATAAAAAAGCCCCCAGGCAAAACGCCTGGGGGCTTTTTAGGCTGATTTTTCTACAGCATTTATTTGTTTAGAACAGACCCTTGACCTTGCCGGTTCTGGTGTCCACATCCACGCGCCGGTAGGCGGGGTTGGAGCCGGTGCCGGGCATCAGGCTGATGGTGCCGGCCACCGGGACCACAAAGCCGGCGCCGCCGTAGGTGAGGATGTCGCGCACGAACAGCCTCCAGCCCTTGGGCACGCCCTTGAGGCTGGGGTTGTCTGTAAGCGACAGGTGGGTCTTGACCATGCAGGTGCCCAGCTTGGACAGCTGAGCATCGGCCTCGATGCGCTTGGCCGCAGCTTCGGCCTCGGCCGAGTAATCCACGCCGGCCGCCCCGTACACGGTCTTGGCGATGGTCTCGATGCGCTTGCGCAGGGGCATCTTGAGGTCATAGAGGAACTTGAAGCGGTTCTTCTCGGCGCAGGCGTCCTTGACCGCATCGGCGAACTCCAGGGCGCCGTCGCCGCCTTGCTCCCAGTGGCGGCTGAGGGCCACACGGGCGCCGGCAGCCTCGGCCAAGCGGCGAACCGCCTTGATCTCATTCTTGGTGTCGGTATAGAAGGCGTTGATGCAGACCACGGGGTTGATGCCCGCCTTTTTAACGGTCTTGATGTGATGGACCAGGTTCTTGCAGCCCTCTGACACCCACTTGACGTTCTCGCCTGAGTATTCCTTGGGCATGGGCTTGCCCGGCACCGGGATGGGGGCGCCGCCGTGGCACTTGAGGGCGCGGATGGTGGCTACGATCACGGCGCAGTTGGGCTTGAGCCCGCTGTAGCGGCTCTTTAGGTTCCAGAACTTCTCAAAGCCGATGTCAGCGCCAAAGCCGGATTCGGTGATGTGGTAGTCGGAGAGCTTCAGGGCCACCTTGTCGGCGATGATGGAGCTCTGGCCGATGGCGATGTTGGCGAAGGGGCCCGCGTGTACAAACACCGGCTGGCCTTCCAGGGACTGCAGCAGGTTGGGGTTGAGGGCCTCCACCATCCAGGCGGTCATGGCCCCGGCCACCTGCAGGTCTTCGGTGGTCACGGGTTTGCCCTGGCGGTCATAGGCCACCACGATCTTGCCCATGCGCTCGCGCATGTCCTTCAAATCGGTGGCCACGGCCAGGATGGCCATAACCTCGGAGGAGACGGCGATGCCGAACTTGGACTGCATGGTGAAGCCGTCGGCGCGGCCGCCCAGACCGATCACTATGTTGCGCAGGGACTGGGCGCAGAAGTCGATGATCCAGCCCATCTCCACATTGGTGGGGTCTATGTTCAGGCGCTTCATCTTGGACAGGCGCTTAAGCTGCTCGTCGGTGTAGTTGCGCTCGTGCTGCATGCGCGAGGTCATCGCCACCATAGCCAGGTTGTGGGCGTTCATGATGGCGTTGATGTCACCGGTGAGGCCCAGGCTGAAGGGCGTCAGGGGAATGCACTGGGCCAGGCCGCCGCCGGCAGCCGATCCCTTGATGTTCATGGTGGGGCCGCCGGAGGGCTGGCGGATGGCGGCGGTCACGTTCAGGCCCCGCTTACCCATGCCCTGGAGCAGGCCCATGGTGGAGGTGGATTTGCCTTCACCCAGGGGTGTGGGGGTTATGGCGGTGACATCGATGTACTTGCCGTTGGGTCTGCGCGCCAAGCGCTTGAGCACTTTGTTGAAGTCAACCTTGGCGACATAATGGCCGTGCAGAAGAAGCTCCTCCTCAGTGATGCCCAGGTCTGCACCGATGTCTTTGATGGGCTTCATGTATTTTTCGGCCGCTTGAGCGATTTTCCAATCAGGATTCTTGGTGGGATCCGGCAGCTTGGGCATTACTCCTCCTCCTTCTCAGGGCTATTTTCCCCTTTATCTAAAAGGGGCCAAACAAAACCTTGTTAATCACTATACAAGTAGTGGTTTAATCATGTGGCGGAATAGCATGCCTGGCGGCTTTCGTCAAGAAAATAAAGGCATATGCCGGTTTTGGCCGCCGGGGAGTAAAAAACATTTTTTGCCGGAGCCATACCCCTGGTGACGGCGTCCCTCGAAAATCAAGACAACCATTTGACCCGGAGCAGAGCGAATGCTATGGATAGTCTTTGCCCATTGTGAAAACCAGGCCAAATTTTACCTTGAAACAACTAGGGAATTGGGGTAATTCTGGCCTGGTTTAACTGCATGCTTTGGAGGAGCCATGTTCAAGATACTGACCAAGACTGAGTTGGCCCAAGGCACGGTGGTGGCCAATGACATCCACGCTCCCAAGATAGCGGCCAAGGCCAAACCGGGGCAGTTCATCATATTAAGGGTGAACGAGACCGGCGAACGCATTCCCTTGACCATGGCCGATAGCAATCCTGAGCGGGGCACCATCACCATCATCTATCAAGTGGTAGGCAAGACCACGGCGCTTTTGGCGAGCCTGGACGTGTCCGACGCCATCATGGACATCGTGGGCCCCCTGGGAAGGCCTACCCCCATTGAGAAGAAGGGGACTGTCATCTGTGTGGGCGGCGGCACCGGCGTGGCGGTGCTCCATCCCATTACCCGGGGAATGAAGCAGGCCGGCAACAAGGTGATCGCCATAATCGGGGCCCGCAGCAAAGACCTGCTCATCTTGGAAGACAAGATGAAAAAGGCCTCGGACGAGCTTTACGTCTGCACTGACGACGGCTCCTATGGGCACCATGGCTTTGTCACCGACGTACTCAAGGAGCAGCTTGACAAGCTGGGTTCGGAGGTGAAAGAGGCGGTGTGCATCGGGCCGGTGCCGATGATGAAGTTCTGCACTCAGGTCACCAAGGACTATGGGGTGCCCACCATGGTCAGCCTCAATGCCATCATGGTGGACGGCACCGGTATGTGCGGCTGCTGCCGCGTCAGCGTGGGCGGAGAGACCAAGTTCGCCTGTGTGGACGGCCCCGAGTTCGACGCCCACGCAGTGGACTTCGAGGAGCTGACCCGCCGCCTGACCGCTTACCTCCCGCAGGAAAAAGAGGCCATGGACCTCTATCAGCAAAAATGCTCCTGCCAAACCAAAGCCTAGATCCTGGAGGTCCGCAGTATGGCTGAACAAAAGAAGAAAAAGGAAAAAGTGCCCCGTCACAAGATGCCGGAACAGGCCCCAGAGGTGCGCCGGCGCAACTTTGACGAGGTTCCCCAAGGGTATTCCCTGGAACTGGCCCAGGCCGAGGCACAAAGGTGTATGCAATGCAAAAAGCCCAGTTGCGTGCAGGGCTGCCCGGTGAACGTGGACATCCCCGCCTTTATAAAGGCCATCAGCGAGGGCGACCTGCCCGCGGCCATTATGAAGCTCTGGGAGAGAAACTCCTTCCCGGCGGTATGCGGGCGGGTGTGCCCCCAGGAAAACCAGTGCGAGGGCTTGTGCATCCTGGGCAAGAAAGACCAGCCTGTGGCCATCGGCAATCTGGAGCGCTTCGCCGCTGATTGGGCCCGGGCCCAGAAAGACCTGAAGATGCCCCCTGTGGCCCCCAGCACCGGTAAAAAGGTGGCGGTGGTGGGCTCTGGGCCCGGAGGGTTGACCGTGGCCGGCGACCTCATCCGCCTGGGCCATGAAGTGGTCATCTACGAGGCCTTTCACAAGCCGGGAGGGGTCTTGATCTACGGCATCCCCGAGTTCAGGCTGCCCAAGGAGATTGTGGCGGCCGAGTTCGCCTTCCTGGAGCAGTTGGGGGTGAAGATCGAATGCAACGTGGTGGTGGGCCAGACCATCACCGTGGACGAGCTTTTGAACGAAGAGGGCTTTGACGCCGTTTATCTGGGGGTGGGCGCGGGGCTGCCCCGGTTTTTGCCCAAGGTCTCAGGCCAGAACCTCATGGGCGTATACAGCGCCAATGAATACCTGACCCGCAGCAACCTGATGAAGGCCTACCTCTTCCCTGAGTACGACACCCCCCTGGTCAAGGGCGAGCATGTGTGCGTGTTCGGCGGCGGCAACGTGGCCATGGATTCGTTGCGCACGGCCATGCGCATGGGCTGTGACGACGTTAAATGCGTCTACCGCCGCTCCCGGGAGGAGATGCCGGCCCGGGGCGAGGAGATCCACCATGCCGAGGAAGAGGGCATCCAGTTCTTCTTTTTGCACAACCCCATCCGCTTTATCGGCGATGATGAGGGCTGGCTCAAGGCCATCGAGCTGCAGGAGATGAAGCTGGGCGAGCCCGACGATAGCGGGCGCCGCCGGCCCGAGCCTATTCCCGGCAGCACCACCACCGTGGACTGCGACCTGGCCATCGTGGCCGTGGGCGCGGGCGCCAACCCCCTGGTGACCTCCACCACCCCGGGCCTGGAGACCAACCAATGGGGTTACATCGTGGCTGACGAGGAGAATGGCAAGACCAAAAAGGCCAGGGTCTGGGCCGGCGGGGACATCGTCACCGGTGCGGCCACGGTCATCCTGGCCGCCGGCGCCGGCCGCAAGGCGGCTGATTCCATCCACCAGTACCTTACCTGGGGATGGTAAGGGCGAACCCCGGCTGTAAGATATTATGAATATAATGCCATGGCTCCAGTTTTGTGAAGGAAGCTGGAGCCATGGCTTTTGATGACCAAAAGCTCATCGGCATCTGCGGACTTTATTGCGGGGATTGCCCCTACTACCTGGCCCCCAGGCTGGGCGATGAGGAGCAGCTGGCCGAGCTGAGCCGCAAATCCGGCCTGCCCGCCGGGGAGATCCAGTGCGACGGTTGCCTTTCGGACCGGGTCAGCCCGGGCTGCCGGGAATGCCGGCACGGCTTTAGAACCTGCGCCGCCGCACAGGGAGTGACCTGGTGCTTTGAGTGCCCTGACTTCCCCTGCCAGCGCCTTGAGGATTTTTCCCGCCAGCATGTGGTGAATGGGATCTGTCATCACCAGCGGGTGATCGAGGACCTCGCCTTTATCAGGGATCATGGCCCCCGGGCCTGGCTGGACGGCCAAAAGCGGCGCAGCCATTGCCCGGCCTGCGAACGGCCCGGCTACTGGTTCAGCACCCTGTGCCCGGCCTGCGGGGCCCGCATACGCTGAGGGCATGCCCGCTGGCCCTGAACAAGCTCCCATTTCCTCCCCAGGCGGGACAACGCTTGTGGCGGGCCGCTTTTTACATTACATTAATGCCGTCTGGGTCCGGTTGGGGCCGGACCATCCCATCAGGAAATTTATTAACCCCGGGAATCATGTTTCTTTGGAAGAACCACATGGTAAAAACCAGCCATATCCGCATAAAGGTATGACGCAACCCCGGCAGAGGGCCGCATCGCAGGTGGCATGGCAATAAACAAAAGACGCCTGGCAGGGCTAATAGTCAGATCCATTCTGATCTCCGGGGCGGTGTATTTTGCCATTGCAGGGGGTCTGATCCTCAGTCAGTGGCCTCAACCGCCCGCCCCGGACTCCAAGGGCCTGGATTTTTCAGATCTGTTTTTTGATTATTCTGGCCTGCCCCAGTTACAGACCTTCAATGCCCGCGACGGGGCCCGGTTGTCTTTTCGCCTTTATCCCGCCCCCACTGATGTGACTCTGGTTCTTCTGCACGGTTCGGCCTGGCACAGCCGCTATTTTCTGCCCCTGGCCCAGTACATCAGCTCCCAGGGCCTGGCCCAGGTCTACACCCCCGATCTGCGCGGGCATGGGCAAAGGCCTATCCGGCGCGGCGATGTGGACTACATCGGCCAATTGGAAGACGACCTTATTGACTTCATAGCCTTCATCCGCCGGGAAAACCCCAAGGCCAGGATCATCCTGGGCGGCCATTCCTCGGGCGGCGGCCTGGCCCTGCGCCTGGCCGGAAACCAAAATTGCCCCCAGGTGGAGGCCTATGTGCTGATAGCGCCGTATCTGGGCTATGACGCCCCCACGGTGCGGCCTGCTTCAGGCGGATTCGCCTCTGCCTATGTGCGGCGCATCATCGGCCTGACCATGCTCAACAACCTGGGCCTGACCTGGTTCAATCACCTCACCGTGCTCAGCTTCAACATGCCGGACCGGGCCCGTGATGGAACTGAAACCCTGTCCTACTCCTTCAGGCTCACCATCTCCTATGCCCCCCGGGATTATCGCAAGGACCTGCCCGCAATATCCCAGCCGCTTTTGGTTGTTGTGGGCACTAAGGATAAGGCCATGATCACCGGACAGTTCAAGCCCTTGATATCAAAATACAATAGAGGCCGGGTGGTGCAGATTCCGGGTGTAAGCCACATGGGCGCGGTGGTGGGACCTGAGATCAGGCCGGTTATAAGAAAATGGCTGACCAGCCTGGGCCTATGAGGGCTCAGTGGCTTGGTAGCTGATTATAATGTTATGACCAGCTGGGCCATCCGCCAATATGTCGGTGAAAAAACTAAAAAGACAAGAACCTTGCGGGCACACCCCCATGCCATTATAATCACCATTCGGTTTCACAAAATTCACGGGAACGTGCCATGAAGGACGTGCAGAACCAGCACGACAGCCGCAACATCGCCATTGACAAGGTGGGAGTGAAGAACATCCGCTATCCCATCACAGTGCTGGACCGCCAAAACGGCACCCAGCAAACCGTGGCCTCCATCAACATGTTTGTGAACCTGCCC
>JASFOZ010000201.1:0-7419 GCA_050116255.1 Desulfarculaceae bacterium | reverse complement strand
CCCGGTGGTAGGAGCCGCTATCCCCACTGCCGGGCAGCCTCTGTTCAAAGGCTTCTTTGACGATATCCACCGAGACCTCGTAAAAGACCCTGGCCCTCACTTCCACAGGCACCCTTTCGTCCAAAAGGATGCGGCCCAGGTTCTCCTCCAGGTATGCCTGATAGGCCTGGCGTTTTTGGCTCAGGACAAATACATCTTCGACCTTATTGTCAAATAATTCTTGGCGGTGGTCTTTGGTGAACTTCTCTTGGGGGCGGGTGTAGCGTACAAAGCCGCCTTCTTGCTTGAGGAAAAACTCAAAGTCGCCTCTGGCCTGAGGAAAGATCATAAGGGGGGGCACCCGGAAAAAATGTTCTTCTTGCATGTGTTCTTTGGCCTGTGTCATTTGGTCACCGCCTGAAGAGATTTCGGGTAGCCCTTTTTCATATTGTATTATTCATTCTACCTGGTTGACATCAGATTTTGTCCACCACTCCGGCGAAGCTAAGCACCAAAACCAGCCTTTTGTAGATTTCCTGGTCGTAGCGATTGGGGATCTGTTCCTTGATTATGCTCAAGGCCTCAAAAGGGGCCAGCGCCTGGGCGTAAGGCCGCTCGGTGGTGAGGCTGTCATATGTGTTGGCCAGGCTGACCACCTTGGCGGCAAAGGGTATGTCGTCACTGGTTAGCGCCGCCGGGTAGCCGCTGCCGTCGAGCTTCTCATGGTGGAAGAGGATGCAATGAATCGCAACCGGGCTAAGCGGCAACTGGGCGCAGGCGGCCAGCCCCAAGTTGGGGTGACGTTTGATGATCTCCCATTCCTCTGGGTCCAGCTCGCCCCTTTTTTCCAGGATCTCCTTGGGTATGCGGGTCTTACCGATGTCGTGGAGGATGGCGCCTAACCCGCACTGGATTATGGTTTCCTCGTCCACGTCAAAGGCCTCCAGCACCGCGGTGGTGTAGATCAGTACGTGCAGGCAGTGGGTGTAGATGCCGTAGTTGTGGGAGATGAGCTTGGCTACACCGCGCAAGGAGTCTTCCCGGGACAGAAACTCAACCGCGAACTCGACCAGCTTCAGCACCCTTTGATAGTGGATATCAGAGGGATGCACCGGCATCTTGGTCTCAAAGGCGTCCCCCACAACCTTAACCGATGAGTCGTAAAAGGCCTTGGAGCGGATCTCCAGGGGGAGTTTTTCCTCCAAAAGAATCTCACCCAGGTTGGTTTCCACATATTCGTCATAGGCCTGGCGCTGGGAACCGGGGATATAGACTTCCTCCACCCCGTGATCAAAGAGATTTTGCCGGTGTTCGGGAGTGAAGGACTCCCCGGCCACGGTGTAGAGCACATACCCGGTTTCCTGCTTTAGATGCACCTCGAAATCCCCGCTGGCCTGGGGAAACATCATCAAGGGGGAGATGGGGAAGTATTCTTCAAGGTTTTTGTTTGCCGTCATAGCGCTCCCGCATCGGGGGGCAGGCCGGTCTCCATCATGGTGTTAAAACGGTCAAAGAGGTAATCCGCGTCATGGGGACCGGGGCTGGCCTCAGGATGGTACTGCACGCAAAATACCGGCAGGCTTTTATGCGCCAATCCTTCCAAGGTGCGGTCGTTCAGGTTTATATGAGTAAGGACCACCTCCGGGTCGTCGATGGATTGGTGATCCACGCAGAAGCCATGGTTCTGGCTGGTTATCTCGACCTTGGTGGTGGCCAGGTCCATCACCGGCTGGTTTGCTCCCCGGTGGCCGAACTTCAGTTTGAAGGTCTTGCCGCCCAGGGCCTGGCCCAGCATCTGATGGCCCAGGCAGATGCCGAAGATGGGCATCCGGCCCAGAAGCGACCTGACCGTATCAACAACATATGTCACTGCCGCCGGATCGCCGGGGCCGTTGCTCAAAAAAAGGCCGTCAGGGTTCAGCCTCAGCAAGGTATCCGCCGAGGTGTGGGCGGGCACCACCAGGACATCAAAGCCCCGGGCCTCGAGCCGCCGCAGTATATTGAACTTGATGCCGCAGTCCATTGCCGCCACTTTGAAGCCGCCGCTTTCGCTCCAAACCCCGGCCGGGTCGAAATCCCCGCTGAGGTCCAGCTCCTCTCCCGGGCTTCCCTCTGTCCAGCGGTAGGCCCCCACGCAGGTAACCTCCTTGACCAGGTCCACTCCTACCAGGCCCGGCCCCTGGTTGGCCTTTTGGCGCAGGCTGTCTGGGTCCAAGTCCTCGGTGCTCAAAACCCCTTGCATGGTGCCCTGTATACGCAGATGGCGGGTGAGCGCCCGAGTGTCCAGGTCCTGAACTCCCATGACTTTGTTTTCCTCGAGGTACTGCTTGAGGCTCTGGCGGGAGCGGTGGTTACTGGGGAAGTCCAGATATTCCCGCACCAAGAAGGCGCTCACCTGGACCTTAAGGCTCTCCACATCTTCAGGGTTGGTGCCGTAGTTTCCGATCAAGGGGTAGGTCATGGCCACCATCTGGCCTTTGTAGGAGGGGTCAGTTAACACCTCCTGATAACCGCTCATGGCGGTGTTGAAGCAGACTTCAGCCTTGACCTCTCCCTGGCCGGCAAAGGTGCGGCAGGGGAAAGAGGCCCCGTCTTCCAGGACCAGCAACGCTTGTTGACCCATCTACTTTTTCCTTCTACTGCCTGCAGCCGCTACTACAGGGTCCATACGCTTGACTTCATCCACAATAAATTGGCGCAGTTTTTCGCCCAAAGGAGTTCCCTGTTTGTAGCATACATAGTCCAGCTTGACGCCCAGGGCCTTGGCCAGCCTGGTGGATAAAAGCGGCCAGACCACACCCAGATCGCCCTCCAGGGGCAATGAACCGGGCAGGCGGGCGAATCCGCTCATCTCCATGCGCACCGCCAAACCAGTGCTTGCTGCCTTGGGCAGGCCCTGGTTGATGAACCGTGCCACTGCTTTTTTCTTGCGCTCCATGGCCCAGACCTGTTTTATCTGCGGGTCCAGATCGATGCGCACTATGGTTTTGTCTCTTAAGGAAAACGACTTCATGCCTTCATGAAGGGACCAGATCCCATGGCCGGTGTAGAGCTCCAAGGGGCCGTCGTGTATCTCCTGGGCCAGGGCTAAACCGCTTTCTATAATCATATCAGCCGAGGCCAAAAGTTCAGCCACCAACGCCGACCGGCGGGTGATGCTTATGCTGTCCGCCAGGGCCAGACCCACCTGGCCGCCTCCCACCAGTTGGGGAGTGGTGACCAGGATTGGTACTTTTTTGCGGCTGCAGGCCCCCGCCATGGTGCGGGGATCACAGCCGTTGCCCAACACCGCCTCCAAAGGCAGCCCCAGGGAGCGGGCCTGGGGCTCCAGGTCGCGGGCCATGCGCTCAGCCCAAAGGCCGGTGGGAAAGGCCAGATTGCCGGCGACCTTTATTATTTCGTTGCCGGGCGCGGCCAAAAGCTGCCGGTAGTAGTCCTGATCCAGGGGCATGTCTCTTTGCAGTTCAGCCAGGTCTTCAGACCCCAGCAGGGCCACTTCCACCTTGCCGTCCACGGGCAGCATCTCGGGCGACAGGCCCAGCCGGTGGCCCTCCACCCGGCGCACCCTTTCCAGGGCTCCGGCCATCTCGTGCCCCATCACCGCTGCCGAGGTCAGCACCCCGTCCACCAGGCCTTTGGAGATAAGTTCCGCTATTTGAACGCTTACCCCCTCGTGGAGGTGGGGGCCGGAACCGGTGGCCACCACTACCTTCCCCCCCCTTTTTTTTACTTTGGCCCAGGTGCGCACGGTTTTGCTCAGGGCCCACTTGGCCTCTGGGGAAAGTTTCCTGACCAGCCGGCGCAAAGCGGCCTGGCTGACCGGGGGCGGCTCTGGTTGGGGGTTTTTCAAGATAGAACTCCCTTACGGTCAAGTTGCTCCAGGATGATATCGGCGGACTTGGCCGCCGCCCCAGACCAGCCGGCCACCACCTTCCGGGCCGACTCTCCCTGGCGGGCGCAGAGTTGGGGGTCTTCAAGCATCCGGGTCCAGGCCCGGGCCAGTGCGGCGGCATCCGCCACCTGTCCGGACGCCCCCGCCTGCTCCAGGGCCTGGCAGGCGTCGCTGAAGTCTTCCATGGAGGGGCCGTAGAAGACCGGCAGCCCCCAGGCCGCAGGCTCCATGGGGTTCTGGCCCCCGAGTCTGACCAGGCTGGCCCCCACAAAGGCGGCCCTGGCAAGTCCGTACAGGGCGAAGAGCACCCCCATCACGTCGATGACCACCACCTGGGTTTGGCGGTCCCGGGGATGGGCCGGGCTCAAGGAAGACCAGCGCTGGGCCTGAAGGTCCTGGTCGGCGCAGGCCTCGAGCCATAAGCCGGCTTTTTCCACATGGCGGGGCGCGGCGGCCAGCACCGCCTTAGGGTGACGGCTCAGCACCTGCTTGAAGGCCGCCAGCACCGGGGCCTCTTCGCCGCTTCGCACCGATCCGGCCACCAACAGCGGGGCCGAGTCCAGGGCCAGCAGCAGCGCCGGGCCCTTGAGGAGTTCGGGGCTGGTGCGCTGGCTGAGGCCGGCGTACTTGGCGTTGCCGTCCACGCTGATCTTGGCGGGATCAGCCCCCAAGGCCTCCACCCGGCGGGCGTCCTCGGGAGTGATCATGCTCAAACGGGTGAAGCGGCGCAGCACCGGGGCCATGAAGGGGCGGAAGCGGCGGTAGCGGGGAAAGCTGCGCGGGCTGATGCGGCCGTTTAAAAGCAACAGGGAGGTCCCTTGATTATGCAGCCAGGCGGTTAGATTGGGCCAAATTTCGGTCTCCAGGGAGGCGTATACATGGGGTTTGATCTTGCGGCAGGCGGCGGCCACCGGCCAAGGCAGGTCCAGGGGGAACGGCGCCACCTGGGTGGTTAGGCCCAGGTCCTGCCGGGCCCTCTCCAGGCCCTTGGCCGTGCTGGTGGTCACGGTGAGGAGCACCTTGGGGCAGCGGCGCTCCAGCTCATCACATACAGCCCGGGCTACGGAGACCTCGCCCACGCTCACCGCCTGCAGCCAGACCCGGGGCCCTTCCCAGGCTGGGGCCAGGTCCCGGAAAAGCCCGGCCCGGGGCCAGATGTCGCCAAAGCGCCTGGCCAAAAAACCACCCAGCCAGATTCCGGGGAGCAGCGCCGTGGCCAGGGTGGCGGCGCCGTTATATAGCAACAGAGTAGGATCCATACCAAAATTTTGTTTCAAGGCCTTAAAAACGAATATATTCACCAATATTCAAGACTTTATAGCTTTCCCCCCAAGGAGAGTCAAGGATTAGAGGTGGGTATATGATATACCTAATTTGTTGATCGCTGCTCCCTGAGGCGGTTCAACTGGGTATAATGTCAAACAGTTGGAAACTTAAAACAACCTTTTTTGGGCGCCGGTGGAGGGTTTGATGCCCATGTGTTCAAAGGCGCGGGGAGTGGCGACGCGTCCGGCTGAGGTCCTTTTGAGAAAGCCTTGCTGAATCAGGTAGGGCTCGTAGACTTCCTCAATGGTGTGGGCCTCCTCGGCCAAGGCCGCGGCCAGGGTGGAGATACCCACCGGGCCGCCGTCGAACTTTTCGATTATGGTGAGGATCAGCTCCCGGTCCAAGCGGTCCAGACCGGTTTCATCAACCCCCAGCCGGCCCAGGGCGTAGTCAGCCATTTTTTGGTCCACCTTGCCGTCGGCCTCCACCTGGGCGAAGTCGCGCACCCGCTTGAGCAGGCGGTTGGCCACCCGGGGGGTGGAGCGGGAGCGGCGGGCGATCTCCAGGGCCCCGGACCCATCCATATCCAGCCCCAGGATCCTGGCCGAGCGGGCCACGATGCGGGCCAGTTCTTCGGGCGAATAGAAATCCACCCGAACCTGCACCCCGAAACGGTCGCGCAGGGGCGGGGTCAAGAGGCCGGCCCGGGTGGTGGCGCCCACCAGGGTGAAGGGGGGCAGGTCCAGCTTCACGGTGCGGGCGCTGGGTCCCTGGCCGATTACTATGTCCAGGTGGAAGTCCTCCATGGCCGGGTACAGGGTCTCCTCCACCACGTGGTTGAGCCGGTGGATCTCGTCCACAAACAGGACGTCCCGGGGGCTTAGGTTGGTGAGGATGGCGGCCAAATCTCCGGCCCGCTCCAGCACCGGCCCGCTGGTGGCGGTGATGCCCACCGCCAGCTCGCCCGCCAGGATGCGGGCCAGGGTGGTCTTGCCCAGGCCGGGGTGGCCGTGCAAAAGCACATGGTCCAGGGCCTCGCCCCGCTGGCGGGCGGCCTCCATGAACACCCTTAGGTTGGCCTTGGCCTCCTCCTGGCCCACGAACTCGTCCAAGGCCGTGGGCCTGAGGCTCTCCAGGGAAAGGTCGTCTTCGCAAGGGGCGCCGTCCACCAGGCGGCAGTCTGTGGTTTCAGCTTGAGGGGGCAATGAAATAATCCCGCCTTTGCACAGGGTCTCAGCCAGGGAAACTTATTCCACCACGATCTTGGTGACCTTGGGGTTTTTAGTCGGCGCCTTCTTATCCATCCATTCCATGGTTTCGTCAATCAAGGAACGCAAGCCGGACAAAAACTCAATCTGGGCGTTGTAAAAATGCTCCAGGCTTTTGTGACGCTGGCGGGCGCTCCTCATCCTCTCCATGGCCGCGCAGAAGGGGCAGCCACACTCCGAGTGCGGCGCTTCTTGCCGGGCCTCATCTGCTTTTTTCTTGGGACTCATGAGACTCGCTCCCTCCTTTGGAAAACTCAATGACCAAATGGTCTTCCTCAAAGGTTGCCTTTTGGGGTTCAGCCGAGGCGAAGCTGTGGGGCAATACGATATGTTTGCGGAAGACCCCGGCCTGGACGATAAGTTCGTCTCCGCTCTTGGCCAGCTCCAGCTCGTTTTTTTGGATAAAGGGCAGGTGCAGCTTCAACCTCCGCCTGCCGTTTTTCATATCAAATGCCAAAGGCGCCTGGGGGTAGAGCACGGCCAGGGGATCATCCCGCCCGTACACTTCGTTCCCCAGCGCCAACAGGCTTTCATATCCTAGTATCTCATGCTCCTTCAGGGGAACCTGAAAAATGGGCACCGGCGCGAAAAACTCCCGGGCCATATCCAGGTACTGCTGCTGCAGCTTGAACCAGGCGGCCAAAGGCCCGTCCTGGCCTTGGGGCCAGATGCGGTTTAGGAACACGGCCTCCACGCTCAGGCCGTAGAGGCAGAAATACATATAGGCCCGCTGGGTCTCGCGCAGGACCATCTTTTCGGGATTGGAGATCAGCCGCACCGTGGTGCGTTTGGGATCGCCCAGGATGTGTTCCACTCCCTGCAGGCCTTTGAACATCTTCTCTATGCTGGCGAAGTAGGAGTCTTCGGGCAGGGGCAGGTCAGTGACCCTCTTGACCAGGGGCCTGGCCACCTTGGCGATGTTGCGCTCCAGCCGGAAGATTTTCTTCATGTACCATTCCAGGGCGGTGGGCATACTGACAAAGCGCATGCTCTCGGCGGTGGGGGCGCAGTCCA
>JASFOZ010000200.1:0-7442 GCA_050116255.1 Desulfarculaceae bacterium | reverse complement strand
GTCCATCGGGATTGGAAGTGTAGCTGCCGGTAACATAGGAACGCCGCATGGGTTCGGAAGTGAATTCACCCCCCCTGGTGATGACATTGACCACGCCGCCTATGGAGCCTGATCCGTATAGCGCGCTGATGGGACCCTTGAGCACTTCGACGCGTTCAACCTCATTGGGGTTGATGGTGCCGAACTGAGCCCCGACCTGAGTGGCTGTGTTGACCCTTGCGCCGTCGACGTTGAAAACCAAGGAACCGCGGCCTAGACCCCGGATGTTGACCTCCGAGCCCCAGGCTGAATCTGAAGTGATGTTAACCCCCGGTATGCGTGCCATTTCGTCGGAGATGCTGATGGGCTGATCAATGGCGATTTCTTCGGCATGTAAAACTCCGACTCCGCCCGGGGTCTGGCTGACCGTGCTTTCCACACCCCTGGCGGTGATAACGGTCTTGTCCAGGGTGGCGCTATATTGCTCTTTTTTGGAAGCCTCTTGTGGCGAAGAATCGGCCCAGGCCGTGGCGGCTCCGATGCTCATTGCCAAGGCCGCCCCCAACAACAAAAACACGGTGGTCTTAAGTTTAGTCATGGTGTTCTCCCAGTTGCTTAAATAAAGGGGCTCTAGGCTTGCGCACTGGCCAGTTGTCTGCCCAGGTCAGCGGCGGCGGCCCAGCCCGACCAGATGAAGCGTGATTGGTTTTCGATGAGTTCAGTAAACAAGGGCGCTTCTGGTATGGCAGGACAAATAAGTCCGTCTCTGGATATGAACTCCTGGAACTCCAGCGACAGCAGGTATTCCAGCAAACGCTTGGCCGGAGGTGCCGCGTCCTTGCGCAGGAAAGCCATCACAGGAACCGCCACCGCTCCCTCCGCCGGCCAGACCATGGCGCCGGCGCCAAGCCGGAAGTTACGGCCAAAGGCTGGAACCACCAGACCCACTTGAAAACGCCCTTCGTCCACATACTTGTTGATGTCCAGTGGATAGAGTTCAGGGTGGAGTGCGTCAGCGGCGGCGGCGCCGTCGCTTCCGAAATTGCTTTCCATGTAATAGCGGAACAAGGCCGGCAGAGGGGTGTCGTGCGGCGGGGCTACAACCTTTCCCCACCAACGCTCCTTGCTTAGGTCCTGCCAGGAACTCGGCGGATCAGCGATCCCAGTATGGTGAATCAGCACCAACGGCGCCACGCCTATTACTTTCATGCAAGCGGGCGCATCCGCCAGGCCCACCTCAGCCAACTCCGACCGCAGGGGCGGCAGTTCCGCAGGCATCTTAGCAAACAGATCGGAATCAACCGCGCTATAAAGGGCCTGGGGATAAGCGCTGACCGTGAGATCCGCAGTAAACTCCTCTTTGCCGAAATAATGAGAAAAATGCTCATCCATTTCAGCGTGGGTATGGTGTGGCCTAAGTTCAATCTCCGGAAACTTTTTTGTGATAATGTCTTCCGCCCGGCGAAAAATGTTGGGCGGTAATACTATAAAAACGTCCCTCATATACTGATTTCCTTTTCTGCCAGGATCTCCCCATCGCGGATAAGGTCCCGGGCCTGGCACAAGAGCTCGTCCATGCGGCGGAGTTCACCGAGATGCTCCTTTTCAGTGGCATGGGTGTGTATCAGCCTTTGCATGCCGCCGTCCTTCATAACCAAGCGGCGCGGGGCCATAAGCATCAGGATAGGGTCATGGGTGGCCACCAGGATGGGCTTGTGACTGGCCGCCAAGACGCTCAGGGCCTTGAGCTTGTCGATGCCCGCGTTTTCGATCTCGTCGATAAGCACCACCGGGGCGTCGGAGATGAAAGCGATGTCAGCTATCATCAAGGCCCTGGATTGCCCTCCGCTAAGAACTTGCAGAGATGCCTTGGGATGGATGGGTTCACCGCAGAGTTGATTAGCTGCATCCAGGGTCTCTTCCACCACATCAGACTGCTCGCGATTTCTGCATTCAGCGTGAAGGCTCAAGAAATGCTCCACCGAGGAGTCCATAACAAAGCTGGTTTTCTGTGATAGCCTGGCCACCACGCTGCCTGTGTCCTGGGGACGATCCTGGGAATCGCCCGCCGTGATCAAGCGTCGGCCGGTTACGGTGTCACGGTCAGCCCATTGCTCGATATCGGATAGGAGTTCACTCTTGCCCGAGCCGGTTGGACCCACCACAGCCAAGGACTGGCCTGCCTCCACGGTTAAGTCGGGTATTGTCTCAGGCCGACCGTACTTGTCGTGTCCAGCCATGATGGTGATCTCCGATACCTGCCGGTCCGGCCTTCTGCGTAGCTCAATTACTTGCTGCATGGATCTTCACCACATTTCCGGTTTGAAATTCCCGCCCCACTCGAATCTCTCCCGTGCAATAGGAGCAGACCGAGGCGGGCATGGAGTAACGAAGTTTGAGGCCGGTTAGGCTTTCTACTTCCGGGCATAGATCGATTATTCTCTTAAGCGATAGAGAGCCGTTTCCGGTAAGCCCGTTACAGTGAAAGGCCTTGGCCCCTGGATTGACCTGCTTAACCCGATGGAGGAACACCTCCTTTTCGGCCTGGGAAACCAGATCGCCCTTGGTTATCACCACCACGTCGGCCAGCTTGAGAGCCGGCCCCATTTTTTCAGGGGAATCAAGCCCGCTTAAATTGTCGATAACTGTTACGGCGGGGACGCCCTCGATATGCGGCGCACATCGATAGCACAAACCCGCGGTTTCGATCACCAGCAGCTCGGCGTCTTGCGCTTGGCCCCAGGCCAAAACCTCCTCCAGATTGGAGACGTAGTAATGGTCCGGGCAGACGTAATCGCTAAGGCCCCTGATGGCCGGTATGCCAAGCTTGGAAATGTATGCTTCATGGTCTTGAGTGACCAAAGCGTCGAATTTCACGGCAGCCGCCTTAGCCCCCTGAGCAATGAAAAGCCGCAAGGTGTGCAGCACAACGCTTGTCTTGCCGCTGCTGGGCGCGCCGGCTATGGTTATTACCTTCACTTTTTAAATCCTCTCCTAGTGATCGCAGGCGTCATGTGACCCCAAGTTCCATTTGCAGGCGCCGGTGCTTATTACCGGACTATCCGGTCTTGTGAGTTCTATGCGCCTGGCCAAGCCTTCGTTGAAATAAATGTTTGGCCAATCCAACTATACCTCCAAAAAAATTAGCCCGTGGCCACTTACCCGGCAAAGCGCCTACAAGGCATGCGGCCTCATATAGCAAAGACTTCACCCAACCTTTGTGTGTTCTCAAGTAATTCTTTTATCAAGGGTCATATCGCCACAGCAATCAGGTACAACCCTTTAAACCAAAGCATACCCTACATAAAGTCAGTAATTTATTGCACATAATGTCTCACCCGCCAACCGAGCTGGACGGATATTGTTTGGGCAACACCGCTGCAATGCATGCGGTGCAGGAAAATATATAAATTTTTGCCTGTCTCTTTTTCCGTCAAACCTCGTATGGAAAAAGTGCGATGCCTATGCCGAGCCATAATTAATATAGCCAGCCTTTTGTTTGAAGAACAGTACCAAGTTTAATAAATCAAACAAAGATTGCTGTCAACAAAAAAATTTTGCCTATAGTGATGCAGCCAAAAACAATAACCCTAATAAAAGCAAGGCCAGGGCCGCGCCAGTTTCCATGATAGGCATCGACCACCTGCGAGCCGTGGGACTAAGCGATGCTGCCTTAAGCGAAAGGCTTTTGCCCGCATAGGCTGTAACAGCCACAGCTGTAATGGTTATGGCCATGCCCAGGCTCATTGCCGAAGCCATCAGTACTCCCAGCCAAAGCATGCCTTGGGCCAGACAAAAAAGCATTATCAAGACAACGCCAGGGCAGGGAATCAAGCCGGCGGCCACTGCCATTAACCAGGGCGGCACATCCCGCTTGGGCGCCTCGGCCTCCTTAGCCTTTGCCCTCCATGACCATAGCGATCTGCCCAATAACACCGCGCCGAACAATGATAACAAGCCGTAGCTGATAACTTGTGTGTTCTGCGTGGTATGGGTCAGAGTCCCACTCATGCGTGCGTCCAGAACAAACTTGACCATCAGCACAAAAGTGATGCCGCTGAGCCCATGGACAATGGCCGTCAGGTTTCCCACGGCCAAAGCAGCGGACAACCTGCCTCTAGTGACGGCGTAGGACAAGACCACAATCTTGCCATGGCCAGGTCCCGCCGCATGCAGCAGGCCATATAATAATGAAAGCGCTAAAAGAAAAAGCACGGGTCGAAGGCTGCCGGTCTGTTTTACTTCCCGGCCAAGCTCGCTCATTTTTTGGTTGATCTGGCGCTGCCATAGGTTGATTTGTACGAGTAATGCGCCTATGAAGCCGGATTCATCCTGTGTGGATTGGACGTTGCTTCCAGGCTCGGCCCGGAACGGGCTCTGAGACCAACATTGATCCGCCAATATTAACAGGCAAACCGTGTAGACTAACAATAACACCCGGCGTTTCACGGTCGCTTCCTAAATCGCAGCCGCAGTACAAAGGGATGAACCTGGCCATAATAAATAGTGATCTCTTGGCTGCGGCCTATGCTTGATTCCACCTGGAAATCATGGCTCCCTTGCAGGAGAAACGCATTTTTCCGGGCAAAACCCATGTCCGTGTAAAAGGTCGGGTCGTAGGGGCTTATTGTTAAATATTTGAACGCGGTACTTGCCGTTACCTGGCAAGGGATGGTGAAGCTATAAATCAAGCGCCCTTTGTGCAGGCTGGCGTTGAAATCCCTTACTCGCTTGATTGGGAACCGGCGATCTTCAATCCAAATGTGGGTGAAGTATCCATAATTGGCCAGATTGGCGAAGGCCTCTTTTTGGATCAGTTTAACCTCGTCTGGAGAAAAACGCCGGTCACGGTCCTGGTCAAAATCTTCGGCCATCATGGTGGAAAACATCTCATCAAAGCGCCAACGTACCTTTATGGCAGCTAAACCATTCTGGTCAAAGATAATTGTTAAATAGGTCTCGGCAAATGCATGCGGATGGGCCCAGGAGCTTGCCGTCCCAGGTATTGTTATCAGCAAGGCCAAGCCAAGGACGATTTTCCATTTGAAAATTCTAGCCATCTTGCCCCTGGATTGTCTGTGATATGCACTCCCTGGGTTGGCCTAAAGGATCACAAATAAAATGGATTACCAGCCCGTATGCCTTTCAGTCAAGTTTTTGCTTACTACAACCCGGCGGGCGTCTGATTGGGTAATGAATTTTGGCGGGTGAGGCCGGTTAAGGTAAAGTTGCAACGGGTTTTATCCCTTGCAACTGACCTAAAAGATTATATTTTCATTGACGAAAAGGGGTACGGACGCCGGTAAGAAGGTTATATTTATTGCGGAGCCTAAACCGCCTTTGATCAATCATCCATCTGGTAATAAGCAATTTTGTCGTATAGAGTCCGGCGTCCTATCCCCAGGATCATAGCAGCCTGCGAGCGGTTGCCATTGGCCAAGGCCAGGGCCCGTTTCACGGCTTTTTTTTCGGTTTCTTCCACCGCTTTTTTCAAAGACACCGGCTCCATATTAAGCTCTTCGTCCCGCAGGCCCTGGTCTATATGGTTAATCCCCAGGCAATCCAGGGTGACGGTCTGCTCGTCGGCCAAAAGAACCGCCCGCTCAATAACATTCTTCAGCTCGCGGATATTTCCTTTCCAGGGCAGATCCAATATGGCCTGCAATGCCCGTGGACTGAGCTTGGTTATCTTTTTGTTGTGCCTGAGATTGAATTCGCTTACAAAGTGCCCCACAAACTGCAATAGGTCCTCGCGGCGCTTCCTCAGAGGAGGAAGCTCCATGGGAATCACCGCCAAGCGGTAGTACAAGTCTTCACGGAAAGCTCCTCCAGCCACCTCGCTCTTTAAATCGCGGTTGGTGGCGGAGATAAACCTCACATCGATTTTGACGGACTGGTTACCACCCACAGGGCGTATCTCCAACTCTTGGACTGCCCTTAAAAGCTTGACCTGAGTCGAAGGAGTCATCTCCCCTATTTCGTCCAAAAACACGGTGCCGCCGTGGGCCTCTTCCAACAATCCGCGCCGGGCCCTAACCGCTCCGGTGAATGCTCCCTTGACATGCCCGAAGAGCTCGCTCTCCAAAAGGTTTTCCGGCAAGGCCCCGCAATCTATGGTCATGAAGGACTGGCCCCGGCGGGGGCTGTTTTGATGTATATAGCGGGCAAAAAAGGTCTTCCCGGTTCCGGTCTCACCTTGGATCATCACCGAGGGATCAGACCCGGAGATCTTATCGATGGTCTGCAGGATTTCCTGTATCTGCCGGTTGCTCCCTAAAATCAAATTGCTTTCTTCGCGGGCTTCTTCTTGGTTGATCTTTTCTATCTTGCGGTGCATCTGCCCAAACTCCACCGCGCGGCGGGCCAAGTTCTCAAGCTCTTGCCGTTTGAAAGGCTTGGTGATGTAATGAAAAGCACCGGTTTTAATGGCGTCAACCGCACTTTCTATGGTGCCGACCCCGGTGATGATTATAAAAGGAAGATTGTGGTCAATGGCGCGAACCCTCTTTAAAAGATCGAGTCCACTCAGAACCGGCAGGGCCATGTCTGATATCACCAAGTCATATTCTGTCTCTGACAGCGCTTTCCAGGCTTCCTCACCGCTGGCCACTGCAGTTGTCTCATAACCGGCGCGCTTGAAGAAGCGTTCCAGAAATATCAACATCTCCTGTTCGTCTTCGACCAGTAACAGCCTGGCTTTCATAATTTTCCCCCAACCAGAGCAGGCAGGCTCACCACCATTGCGGCGCCGCCAAGGCTGCTTTCCGCGGCCCTGATGGTTCCGCCATGTCTGCTGACAATCCTTTCGCTCACAAACAAGCCCAGCCCCACTCCCTTGGCCTTGTTCTTGGTGTAGAAGGGATCGAAAATCTTCTCCCTTTCAGCGGATTCGATACCGCTGCCGTTGTCTTCGATCCAAACTTGATGATACTCCGTTTTCGAGGGAAAACCGTTTTGGATCCAAACCTTAATCAGGCCGCCCTGGCTTAGGCTCTCGGCGGAGTTCAGCAAAAGATTGACAAACACCTGCTGCATCTGGCTTTCATCACCTTGTATCCAATAGAGGCCTGGTTCGATTTCGGTCTCTACCTTTATTTTTTTCATGCGTGGACGCAAAAATGTCAGACAGCCGTCAATGATCTCGCCCAGATCCAATTCCGTCATCCGGGGTGATCTGGGTAATGCCTGTCCCAGCAGGGCTTCGATTATACTGCCCGCCCGCATGGCGTTACGGCGGATGATTTCAAGGCTTTCCCTGGCTTCGCGGGGAGTCAACTCGCCGCTGACCAAGTCCTCGGTATGGGCGGAAATAATGCCCAAGGGGTTATTGACTTCATGGGCCACACCCGCGGCCATTTTCCCTATGGTGGCCAGGCGGTCCGACTTGATCAATTCTTTTTCCATTCGTTTGCGCTTGGTGAGATCGCGGGCGAAACAGCAGGCCAGCGGTTCATTGCCATGTC
>JASFOZ010000199.1:0-7470 GCA_050116255.1 Desulfarculaceae bacterium | reverse complement strand
TGGATGTAGTTGTTGCCATAGGTGCGGATCAGGCCGGGATTCAACTCGGCCAAAACCACCTTGGCTGAGCGCACGGCGACCTTTTTGTCCCAGAGGGAAGCCCCGAAGCTGCAAAAACCCTTTTCGTCGGGCGGAGAAAGCTGGATAAGAAATACATCCACCGGATCCCGGTACTCGGGGGGCATTGCCCAGGTCAATCCTCCCACCAGGTAGTCACCACGGCGCTCAATGATCATGGGTTGGGCCATAGGCAACACATGACCGATCTCGACCTGGAAAATATTTTCCCAGCCGGGATCGTACCAGGCGAAATCGCGTCCTGGGGCTGGAACGAAAAGTTTGATTCCTTGCTCGGCCAAGTCGCCGGCTCTAGCCAAGAGGGCCAGACCCAGATTGAACGGTTCGATGCCAAAGGCAAAATGAACCCGGTCGCCGGGTTTTACCACGGCCATGGCCTCTTCGGCCGTGACCATCCTTTCTTCAAGGTGTTTGCGCCAGTCCATGCTCTGTCTTCACTTTTTATTGTTTTTCATCCAACTGGGAGTCTCTCTGGTCTGAAAGCGCCCAGGGCTTCGATAGCCGCTACTCAAAGACTCCTTCTACCATCAACTCCACAAATTGTTCGTCGGAAAGCCCGAGGATTTCCCGGCAAACCTGCTCGTTGTGCTCACCTAAACATGGGGCTGGCATGTTCATGCGAGGAGGAGTTTCCGACATGAGGAACGCCTGGGACTCCAGCTCGTGGCAGCCGATTACCGGGTGCTCCACCTGCCAGTAAAACCCGCGATGCCTGAGTTGCGGGTCCTCGTAAAGGTCCTGTCCCTTATGTACTCGCCCACAGGGAACCCCCTGCTCCTGAAGGCGCAGCATCACCTCTTGGGGAGGGAGCGTAACGGTCCATTGCGCCACTAATTCATCCAGCTGCGCCTCATTTTCCTTGCGCTGGGCAAGGGAGGCGAAGCGAGGATCGTCGGCCAAATCCGGCTGTTCCATGGCACGGCATAGTCCCTGCCACTGTTGATTGTTATTAACCGCCACCGCGCACCAGTAATCATCTCCCTGACAGGGATAAACCGCATGGGGCACCGCCACGGGATCGTAGTTGCCCTGGCGCATGGCCACCTGCCCGTTGATCCGATAGTCCAGGATTAACGGCACCATCAGCGCTATCCCCGCCTCGTACTGCGAAAGATCAATGTAGGCTCCCTTGCCCTCGCGTTTACGGCGGAGCAGGGCTGAGACCAAGGCCACCAGGGCCATACGGGCAGCGGGGCAGTCGGTGTATCCGCCATAAAGCACGCTGGGTTCTCGGTCCGGCCAGCCGGTGAGGTGGTTGAAACCGGCGTAGGCGGTTAATTGTACACCCGTTCCTCGCACCTGTGCCAAAGGACCCTCTTGGCCGCATTGGCTCTGCGAGATCATCACTATATCGGGCTTGATCTCGGCTATTCGCTCGTAGTCCAGCCCCCAACTTTTCATGACGCCGGGCATGAAGTTTTCCACCAGCACGTCAGCCCAGGCCACCAAACCCTCCACCACTTCCATGGCGCGAGGGTGCTTGAGGTTCAGGCTAAGGCCGAGTTTGTTGCAGTGATAATTGGCGAAATAAACTGAGTTGTCGATGCCGGTTTTGTTCTCGTGGAAGGGAGGTCCGGTGCGGATCATATCCGGATGCTGTCGGCTTTCCACATGAATTACGGTGGCGCCGAAATCAGCCAGGTATTTGACCATCCAAGGGGCTGCAATGGCCCAACTGAAGTCTAGCACCTTAAGGCCTTCGAACACTTGACGGCTCATCTCAAATGACTCCCGATTGCTGATAGGCAGCCAGTTGCTCCGGCGACAGCCCCATTTCTTCTCTCCAGATTTCCTGGTTGTGCTCTCCGATCAAGGGGGCCCGCCGGATGGGTGGCGGCTCATAATTGGAGAAAAGGCAGGGATAGTGTGGGTAAAGTATTTCCTGACCCAGTTCGGGATAGTCCACCGGCTCCCAGAAATCCCGCACTTGCAGTTGGGTGTCCTCGACCACTTCGCGCACGGTCTGGACCGGATACAAGGTTATTCCCCGTTGGCGTGCCTGTTGGAAGAGTTCTTCCTTGGTGTGGGACAGGAAAAAACGGCCTATGTACTCGTTGAATTTCTGGAACAACTCATTGCTGGCCCTGGACATGTCGAAGTTTTCCCAGTCCAAATCCTTCATGAACTGGGGAGCCATACCCTCTTCATCCATGTAGGCCACCAGGGCCTGATTGATGCGGTATCCGCTTTTACCGCCCCACATGAAAAACGAAACTTCGCCGTCCTTGCATTTCCAGAGGACCCGCTGTCCCGAGGAAACGCTTAGACCTACCCGGAAGGGCCCGGAGCGGCCTAGATTCACCCCTGAGGTCTCCCAGAACAGAGGAGCGTTCATGGTGTTGCGGGTGGTGCTGGCCTGTATAGAGACATCCACTTGCTGACCTTGGCCAGTCATCTCCCGATGGTAAAGGGCGATCATGGTGCCCACTGCCCCTTCCAGCGAGGCGTTGAGGTAGGCCTGGGGAAAGCTGATCTGCACCGGAGGGCGGTCGGAATCTCCGGTGAGGTAGGCGAAACCGCTCATGGACCATAGGCAGAGGTCATTGGCGGCAAAGCCGCTATAGGGTCCGTCCAAGCCATAAGGGGTGATGGAGGTCATTACCAGATCGGGCATGATCCGGCACAGTTCTGGATAGCCCAGGCCCAAGCCCGCCAGGTACCCATTGTCCTGACTGTCCAGCACCACATCAGCCGTTTGCACCAAGCGCTTGAAGAGGTCGCGGCCGTCGCTGGTCTCCAGGTTGAGCGTGACCGAGCGTTTGCTGGCGCAGTAAGAAAACCAATAGAGGCTGCGTTCAGGATCGGGCTGGTCTTGGTAAAAGGGCTGCAAGCGGCGGGCGGGACTGCCCCCGGGGGGCTCCACCAAGATCACATCCGAGCCCAGATCGGCCAGGGTTTTGCCGCAGAGCAGACCCCTCTCGTTGGTGAGGTCCAGTACTCTAAATGATGACAGCATTACTGACTCTCCGTATTCCTGACCCTAGGACTGCCACACGGGTTTGCGTTTCTCCAGGAATGCAGCCATGCCCTCTCGCCCGTCGGGCGTACCTGCCAAGGTGGCGACCAAGTCGCGGCCAAGGGCCACCGCTCCGTCGAAGTCCATTTGGGCCAGGGCGTATACCTGGGATTTGCTGGCCTGCAGGGTAGCGGGACTTTTTCTGGCCAGCTTTTGGGCCAGGGCCATGGTGCTTTGCTCCAGTTCCTCTTGAGGCACCACTCGGCTGATCAGCCCTATGCGTAGCGCCTCTTGGGCGTCGATTTGGTCGCCGGTGGTGGCAAGCTCCAGAAATTTGCGGACCCCCACGGCGCGGATGATCACCGGGGCCACGGCAGCGGGGAATATGCCCACATTGATCTCCACCAGTCCGAAGACGGCGCGGTCGGAGGACACCACCAGGTCGCAAGCCACTGCCAGGCCGCAGCCACCGGCCAAAACGAAGCCGTCCACAGAGGCGATGACCATCTTGCGCATCTTGGGAATCAGCCGCCAGGGCAGAGAGGCCAGTCCAAAGGCCTCCTGGTGCCCGTAAAAATCGGTTCCACAGGCAGCGTGCTCGGCCAGGTCGCCCCCGGCGCAGAACACACCCGGCACTGCGCTGGTAAGTACGATTACGTTGACCTTGGGATCCTGGTCCAACTGGAGCAGACCGGCATATATCTCCTGTGCCAGCTCATGGTTGAGTGCGTTACGGTGGGAGGGCCGGTTGAGGGCCAGGATGCCCACCTTGTCTTTATGGGTAATTTGGATGGTTTTATAGGCCATGGCATAATCTCCTTATGACGCGGAGTCTCACTTCTTGCCGCCCTTGCGCTTCTTGGGGGCAGCCTTGGGGCGGTAGCTCTTGAAGTATTTGGTCTGGTCCAGGGCGTCCTCGAAAAGCTGGTGGAACTCGTGGAAGGCGCCTTTGGCCTTGCCCTTTTTCTCTCGCTTGCGGATGAACATCAGTTCGCGCTCGTCAGAGCCGTAGCGGATGTTGGTGCCCAAGGTGTGGTAGACCACCGCTGAGTCAAGTTGCAGGCCCCCGATCTGGTCATAGGTGTGACGGCGGGCAAGTTTGCCCATCACCACTGCGTCCCGGGGCAACACGCACACCGCCTTGGCCAGCGCCAGGGTCTCCTGGGCCAGCTCCCGGGTGGGCACAGCCCGGGTGACGATGCCTACGTTCTCGGCCTCCGACCCGCTGATGGCCCGGCCGGTGATCAGCAGCTCGGTGACCTTCTTGGCGTGACCTCCGATTAGTTCCAGGGGCATCACCGGGAAGCCGCCGAAGGCCAGGCGGTTGCCTCGGTGGGCGAAGCGGGCGTCCTCGGCGGCCAGGGCCATGTCGCAGGCCCCCACTAGCCACATGCCCGCCTCTATGCACCAGCCGTGCACCTGGGCGATGGTGACCTTGAGGCAGCTTGCCACGGCCCGCACAAAGCCGAAGACCTGGGTGTCATCTATCATCAGGCGCTGCCGCTGGTAGGGCCGCACATCGGCGGTGCCGCCGTATACCCGGTAAACTTGATCCAGGTCGTAGCCGGCGCAGAATCCCTTACCCGCCCCCCTGAAGATGGCCACCTTCACATCGCTGTCCTCGTTGACCATATCCATGGCGTCTTTGATCTCCTGAGTTAGACAGCCGCGGCCGATGGATATGGCGTTCCTCTTCTCGGGGCGATTGAGGGTGATGTAGACGATTTGGGGCTGATCCTGATCCTTTTCGTATATTAGGCTTTTGAACTTCATGCTCAATCTCCAAGCAATGTACGTTCAGGCCAAAGCGCCTGACTCACGCAGCTGTTGGATCTCTGCGGGAGAATATTGCAGTTCTTTTAATATCTCTTCGCTGTGCTGGCCCAGGGTGGGGGCGAAGCTACGCAGGCCCTCATCCGGCTCGCCGAAGCCCAAGGGTGAGGCCAGTTGCTCCACCCGGCCCAACACGGGGTGCTCCCAGGAGCGGAACATGCCCCGCTGGCGGTAATGGGGCTCCCGGACCACCTCGTCAATTTCGTTGACCGGCGCTGCCGAAACCCCAGCCTGGCGTAGAATGTCGATCCACTCATCGCGGTTCTTGCCGCGCATGATCTGGGCCAACTCTTCCACCACCCGCTTGCGTTCCTCGCCTTTGGGCCGCTGCAAGGGCTTTAAGTCCTCCCGGCCCAGCACCTCGCAGAACTTGGCCCAGAGGTGGCCTTCGGGATTGGTCACCACCAGGTACTTGTCGTCTTTGGTGCGCCACACGTGGCGGTAGGGCGGCTGCCAACCCCGCTTGGGTACGAAACCCTTGCGCAGGTGCATGGCTAGGTTCACGCTGGTGAAGGAAAGCATACAGTCGGCTATGGACAGGTCGATGTGACGGCCCTGGCCGGTCTGCTCCCGCTGGCGCAGGGCGGCCAGTATCGCGATCACCGCATGAAGGGAGCCGCTTACGTCTGCCATGTTGGCCCCGATCATCACCGGGTTACCCTGCTCATCGCCGGTGAGGGACAGGGCTCCGCTCAGGGCGCAGTACTCAGGTTCATGGCCTGGCAGGCTGCGGAAGTCGCTATCCTGGCCATAGGCGGTCAGGCTCAGGTAGATGATCTCCGGGTTTTGAGCAGCCACGGCCTGGTAGCCTACTCCCAAACGATCCACCACCCCAGGGCGAAAACTCTCCATGACCACGTCGGCCTTCCGCGCCAGACGCAGGAAGACCTCCTGCGCCTGCTTATCGCGCAGGTTTAGGGCCAGGCTCTTTTTATTGCGGGCCAGATGGTTGTAGGCGCAGGCTTGCTCTTCAGCGGCGGGCTGAGGCGAGGCCTCGGTGAGCATGTCGCGGCCCACTCCGCCCCGGTCGGTCACGTCCTCCACCTTGATGACCTGGGCGCCCAAGTCGGCCAGCACCATGCTGGCAAAAGGCAAGGGTAAAACCCGGCCCAGGTCCAGGACCACGATATCTTCCAGAGGCAGGCGGTTTGGCTTCTGTGCTTTATTCTTTTCTTGCTTCACGGTTGTCCTCTCTTCGCAGTACGAATCCCGGCGAGAGGGCTCGGCACCGACCAGCCATCGGGGCGGTATCGCGTTTGGTTTAAGGGATTTGGTCTTGTTTCTCTCACTCTTTCGGTCTTTCCAGGCACTTCCGCTTAAGATGTCCTCTGGCATCCCGCGCGACGGCCGCGATCACATCATGGTCGATGGCAGCCATAGAACAATGGCTGGGAAGACGATGACCATGATGAGTCCGATGATGTCTAGGATCATGAAGGGCACTGAACCAATAATGATGTCATTGAGGGTGACGCCTGGCGGAGCCACCGCTTTCATAACATAAAGGTTCAGCCCCAGGGGTGGGGTGATTTCGGCCAACTCCATGTTGACCACAAACATCACTCCGAACCAGATCAGATCGAAACCGAGGGCGGCCACCAAAGGCACTAAGATGGGGCAGGTGACCATGATGATGGCTGCCGGGTCCATAATGCAGCCCAGCACTACCAGGAGCAGGTTGATGGCCACCAGGATCACGTAGGGCGAGACCTGCAGATCCATGGACCAGCTGACCAGCTTCTGTGGCACCTGTAGGAAGCTGAGCACGTAGCCAAAGGCCGAGGCCGCCACCAGGATCCAGATAATAAAGCAGGTGGTGCGGGCGGTTCTTTCGAAAGCCGCTCGCAAACAGGACCAGGTTAGCTTGCGGTAGCCCAAGATGATGACCACCGATGCCGCGCAGCCAACACCCGCCACCTCGGTGGGTGTAGCCATACCGGTGTAGAGGGCTGCGAACATGAAAATAGCCAGCAGAAGCAAGGGAAGAATCTTCCATAGAGATCGGAATCGCTGTTCCCAGGTCACGTTCTTTTCGCGCGGGGCCATGGCTGGATTGATGGCGACCCGGCCCAGAAAGTAGACGATACGCAGAAGGGTGAGCATGACGCCGGGCACGATACCGGCTATGAACAACTGGCCGATGGAGGTCTCGGCCACGATGCCATAGATGATCAAGAGAATGCTGGGTGGAATTAGAACCCCCAGGGCGCCGCCGGCGGCGATGGAGCCGGTGGCTAAACGTTTATTATAGCCCCGGTTAACCATCTCCGGCACGGCCATGCCTCCTATGACCGCGGTGGTGGCCGTGCTGGCCCCGCAAACCGCGGCGAAGAGGGTACAGGCGATTTGAGAGGCTATGGCCAAGCCGGCCGGCAGGGCTGAGAGCCACTTGTCTAGGGCCTCGAAGGCGTCCTTGGCCGCTCCTGACACCAGGATTAGCTCGGCCATGAAAATGAACAAGGGGACCGCAACCAAACTGAATGAGTTGACTTTGCCGTAGGTCAGGGAGCCGAACAGGTAGAGAACCTTTGGCCCTAGCAGGGTCAGTCCCATCACCACCGACAAAAAGCCCAGGGAATAGGCGATGGGCACACCCATGGCCA
>JASFOZ010000198.1:0-7474 GCA_050116255.1 Desulfarculaceae bacterium | reverse complement strand
GGCCATGACCACCCTGGAGATCGAAGCCATGGTGGATTGCTTTGCCCGAGCGGCGGAACGGGTGCTGGCCGCTGGTTTCGATGGTGTGGAGATTCATGGCGCCCATGAATATCTGGTGCATCAGTTTATGACTCCCTACTGCAACCAGCGTAGTGACGCCTATGGAGACGGCTTGAGCGGGCGCTGCCGCTTTGCCTGTGAAGTGGTGAAGGCGGTTCGTGAAGCCATGGGGCCTGAGGCTTTGTTGATATTCCGCCTTTCCGGTGACGATCACGTCCGGGGGGGGCTTACGCCCTCGGACGGGGCCGAGGCAGCCGGGCTTTTGGCTTCCTGCGGGGTGGACATGTTTTCGGTGACCGGGGGTGTGTATGAAACCCCCCAAACCGTGGTGCCGCCCCTGCCCAGCCCGCCGGGCACCCATATTGAGACAGCGGCCATAGTGGGAGGCTCTTTGCAGGTGCCGGTGGCAGGAGTAGGGCGCATTAACAGCGCCGAAGCGGCGGAGCAGGCCTTGGCCAAGGTGGATATGGTTGCATGTGGGAGGGCCTTTTTGGCTGACCCGGCCTGGCTGGAGAAGGCCAGACAGGGACGCCAGGCATACACCAGGCCCTGTATCGGGTGCAACCAGGGATGCATTGACCGGATATTGTTCGGGCTGCCCGTAACCTGCATCGCCAATCCTTGGCTGGGGCATGAGGGAGAGAAATCAGCCCTGAAAGCGGCTGATGCAGGAGCCAAGGTGGTGGTGGTGGGGGCTGGACTGGCCGGCCTGGAGGCGGCGCAGACCCTGGGCCGCCTGGGCCATGAAGTAGTCCTGTTTGAATCCGGTCCGCGAATAGGGGGCCAGGTGCTTATGGCCGCAGTCCCGCCGGGCAAGGAAGAGATGTTGCGCCTGGTGGAGTATTACGAGGCCAGCCTCAAAGAACTGCCCCAGGTGGAGGTCCGCCTCAATACCGAGGCCACTGTGGCCAAGGTGTGTAAATTGAAGCCAGAGGCGGTGGTGGTTGCCTCCGGGTCGGAGCCGGTTTTGCCGGTACTGCCGGGCGCCGCCGAGGCGCCGGTGGTAACCGCCCGCCAGGTCCTGGCGGGTCAGGCGGAAGTGGGTCCCCGGGCGGTGGTTCTGGGCGGGGGCAACCTAGGCAGCGAGGTGGCCCACTACCTGGCGGTGAAAGGGCACGAGGTCAGCATCATTGAGTTGGGCTTGAATATCGGTTCTGATCTGGGACCGGCCCGCCGGTATTTGCTGAGGAGAGAGCTGGGGGAATACAAGATCCGGCGTCATGTGCGCTCCATGGTGCGCAGGTTGTACTCAGACCGGGTCAGTTTCCTGCACATTGCGCCTGACGGCAGCCGCCGTTCCACAGACGTGGGCCCGGTGGATACCTTTGTGGCCGCCTTGGGTTCCAAGCCGTGCGAGGCGCTGTATCTGGCCCTGGAGCCAAAAGTTCAGGCCATCTTTCTTATAGGCGATGCCCTAAGCCCCGCCCGCATGGGAGAGGCCACCTCCGAAGGCGCCCGCACTGCCGTGGAGATACATCACCTGCACCAAAAAGGCGAACTAAAGGGTCAGTCCCGGGCCGCTTGCTGAAGGGGCATAGGCCAGGCCATGTCCATCTAAGACTGACGCCTGATTGGTTATAAGTGAGAAAGACCGTACTTTGGCCTTGGCTCAGGCTCCTGGGTTGAGCCAAGCGGTGCGGTCGGCAAAGGCCGGGAATTTGTCCCGCGCCTTTTTTATTTCCTCCAGATTGACCTCGGCCTGGAGTACCACCTCCTCGTCCCCGCCACTGGTCAGAATGGTGCCCCAGGGATTGACCATCATGCTGTGGCCCACAAAAACCCCACCCAGGTTATTGCCCACGGAGTTGGCAGACACCAAAAAACACTGGTTTTCCAAAGCCCTCACCCGGTTCAGCATTATCCAATGCTCCAGGCGGGGATAGGGCCAGGCGGAGCAGACCAGCAGTAGCTCAGCGCCCTTGAAAGCCATGCGCCTAAATAGCTCCGGAAAACGAAGATCATAGCAGGTGGCCATACCCAGCTTGCCCAGGGGGGTGTCCACCACCACTATCTCTTTGCCCGCTGACAGCATCTGAGTTTCCTGGGATTTGTGGCCGAACAGATGAATCTTGCGGTAGTTGGCCAAAATTTCGCCTTGGGGCGAGAGCAGGTAACTGGAGTTATAGTAGTGGTCGCCTTCCTTTATCACAAAGCTGCCGGTGTGGATGTGTGCTCCTAATTCTTGGGCCAACTCCCGCAGGCTGTTCAAGGTGGGGCCGTCCGTTCCTTCTGCTTCACTCAGGTAGCGGTCAAAGCTCATGAAGCCGACATTCCAGATTTCAGGCAAGATAGCCAGGTCAAACCCTTGCGCTTGCCGCAGCATCTGGCCGGCCTTGGCTATGGAGGCGGCCTTGTCGTTTTCTACCACTGCCAATTGAATGGAAGCTACTTTCATATTCCCTGCCAGCCTTTCCTCGCCTGATCCAGGTTAAAGTGATAAGCGCTGGGAGTTCCTCTAGGGCATCCTAAAGGTCATGAGATAGGGGACTGTCTCAAACCGGAACTACATAGGGCTGCCTGTGGCCGCCCCTTTATTTGTAGTACCTGATTTCGAAGGTCACGCAGCCCTGGGGTATGCGGTAAGGGCCGTGCTTCATCCCCGGCGGACGGCAGGCATAGTATCCGGCCAAGAAGGTTTGCTCTTTGGCTATGTCGTACAAAGAACCTTCCACGATCCAAACTTCTTCCCAGAAATCATGCACCAACGTCTCTTGGGTTTCTATCCCAGGAGGAAATTTAAGCAGGCGGGTATAGTTGCCGGATTCGGAGTCATGGCTGAGGATCTTTTCCATTATACCTAGGGTGTCTCCTTCCACCGGCTTCCATTGGTAGCTCACATCCGCATCAATGAACTCTATTTCAGGTTTGGGCATGGAATCATCTCCTACGGGCTTGGGTGAATCTGTCCACAGGCCTGGCCAATGGTCTTTGCCGTCCAGGCCTTTTCCCAGGGGCGGTTTGTCTTCAACCCCGTTAGGGCCGTATCATAACGCATAATCAGGGGTTGGGGCTTTTTCTCAGACACTATACCCATTCCCAAGAGTTCTTGCCACAGACTCGAACACCAACTAAGAGGGAGCTGACTACGATAAGAATCCTATTAGGCCGACTGTATCAAACCAAAAAACAGGGCAACGAGGGATAGGGGATTGCCTTTTTAGCCCAGAAATTATATAGGCGGTGTTTGAGTTGTCACATGGGCGGCCAAATCGCCCCAACCTGAACTGAACGCGGCAAGGAGAGCGGAGCAACAGTGATGCATGAGATTTGTCTGTTCAACGGCACCGTCCTGACCATGGACGGCGAGAAGACGGTTATTCCAGACGGTATGGTGCATATAAAAGGCTCCCGCATCACCTGGGTGGGGAAGCGGAGCGATCCGGACGCTCCCCGCGGCCAGCAGGGGGAAGAAATCGACGTCAAGGGCGGATTGATACTGCCGGGGTTGATCAACGGGCACACTCACGCCGCCATGACCTTGATGCGGGGGCTGGCCGATGACCTGCCCCTGCAGGACTGGCTGGAGGGGCATATTTTCCCGGCCGAGCAGCGGCTTACTCCCGAGGCGGTTTACTGGGGCACCATGCTGGCCTGCGCTGAGATGATAAAAAACGGCGTCACCTGCTTCGGCGACATGTATCTGTTTGCAGCCAAGGTGGCTGAAGCCGCCGATCATGCCGGTATGCGGGCGGTGGTGGGTGAAGTGATCTACGATTTCCCCTCGCCCAGCTATGGCGATTTGGAAAACGGGTTCGCCTGGACCCGGGAGCTGATCAGCACGTATAAAAAACATCCCCGCATTACCGGCGCGGTTATGCCCCATGCCCTTTACACCTGCTCGCCTTCATTGCTGGAGCGGGTGGGGAGTATGTGCGAAGACCTGGACGCGGACATGAATATGCACCTGGCCGAAAACCGGGCCGAGACTGTCCAGGTGAAGGAACTCTATGGCAAGCGGCCCCTGGATCACCTGGACGATTTAGGTTTGCTGAATGAACGGCTTTGGATAGACCACGGTGTTGACTTGGGGCCGGCGGAGATTGAGCGTTTGGCTGAGGCCGGAGCCCGCTTAGCCCACTGCCCCGAGTCCAACATGAAGCTCGCCTCAGGGGTGGCTCCTTTGGGGGAGATGCTCAAGGCGGGGCTGAAAGTGGGGCTGGGCACTGACGGCTGCGCCAGTAATAATGATTTGGATATCTTGGGTGAAATGGATACCTGCGCCAAGGTGCATAAGGTAACCGATTTGGACCCCACGGCCGCGCCTGCACCTGAGGTTCTGGCCCTGGGCACCAGCGCCGGGGCCCAGGCCCTGGGCCAAGATGACTTGGGGGTCTTACAGGCCGGGGCCTTGGCTGATGTAATCGTGATTGACACCAACAAGCCTCACTTGACGCCCCTTTACAATCCATTCAGCCAGCTGGTTTATGCCGCCCGGGGCGCGGACGTCATTCATACCATCTGCCATGGCAAGGTGTTGATGAAAGACCGCAGGTTGCAGTCTTTGGACGAAGCCGAGGTTTTGGCTAAGGCCAGGGAACAGGCGGCTGCCCTGGGTCTAGGTGAGTAGGGATGCCCGGAGATATTATCGTCAAAGGGGGACCTCTCTGGGCCGGGCCCGGTAAAGAGTGGCCGCAGGGACTGGTGGCGGCCAGGCAGGGTAAAATAATCTTTGCCGGTCCGGAAGAGGATTACTATGCCGATCAGAAGCCGCCCCGGGTTCTGGATGTGGAGGGCGGGCTTATCCTGCCCGGTCTGGTGAATGCCCACTGCCACGGGGCCATGGTCTTGTTCCGGGGGCTTTCCGATGATCTGCCTCTGGATAAATGGCTTCAGGATGTGATCTTCCCTGTTGAAGGCCGCTGGGTCGATGAGGAGATGGTGAAGCTGTGCACCCTGCTGGCGGCTGGGGAGATGCTGCTCTCAGGCACCACCTGTGTGGCCGACTCCTATTTCTGCGCCCTGGGAGCAGCCCGCGCCTATGAGCAGGCAGGCATGCGGGCCCAAGTTTCGCAAGGGATCATAGATTTTCCGGCGCCGGGAGTGCCGGATCCGGCGGCCAAGTTCGAGGTGTGCCGGGATTTTGTTGCTGCCTGCCGCCAATGCGGGCCCTTGGTGAGCCCGGGGCTCTTTGCCCACAGCCTTTACACCTGTTCGCCACAGACCCTAACCGACACTGCATCCCTGACCCACGAGTTGGATGTGCCTTGGTTCACCCACCTCGCCGAAACCAAAGAGGAGGTGGCCACGGTTAAGGAAAGATACGGCAGCACGCCTGTCCGCCACCTGAAGGAGTTGGGGGTTTTGGATTCGCTGCAGGCCGGGGTTCACGGCATCTGGACGGACGCCGAGGAGTGGGAGCATCTATCTGAAAGCCAGGTGGCTTTGATCCACTGCCCTGAGTCCAACCTGAAGCTGGCCTCAGGCGCCGGAGACCCCACTAGTTGGCTGGGAGCCGGGCTTAGCGTGGGGCTGGGTACGGACGGGGCTGCCAGCAACAACGACCTGGATTTGATCGGCGAAATGGGAATGGCCGCCCGTTTGGCCAAGGTGAGCCGCATGGACCCGGCGGCCCTGCCCGCGGACCAGGTCCTTAGCATGGCTTTGGCCGGTTCGGCGGCGGCCCTGGGCATGGCAGACTTGGTGGGCAGGCTGGAGCCGGGATATGCCGCCGACCTTATTGTAATCAACGTGGATACTCCCCACCTTACGCCCTTGTTCGACGTACCTTCGGCCTTGACCTATGCAGCCCGGGGCAGCGATGTACGCCATGTTGTAGTGGCTGGGGATCTGGTGGTCCAAGACAGGCAGGTGCTTACCTTTGACTTAAAAGAGGTAATGGCCCAGGTTCAAGGCATGGCTGGCCAAGTGCAAAAGGGCCTGTCTGAAGTTTAGCCTGCATGGAATATGGGGTTGATTGTTTTAGAGAGACTCGGTCTTTATTCTTGCCCGACCGCGCCGTTTGATGCCTGCCTTAAACTGAAAACCCACATCCAGTAAAAAATCTTGACTCAGTCTCAAAGAACTCTGACCCGTAGCAGCGGCAGACCCAAAAATAGGTTTAAAAAACGAGTGGCTCCAAACGATTTTGTAGAGGCTTACTATCTCTGCGGATCCAGGCGTATTTAGTTTGTCTCAAAGCCATCCTGGAGACTAACTTACGATTCATATTGACTGGCAAACCCAATTTCGTAGTAACCTGTAATTGGGGGTGAAAAATTTGTTAGGGAATGAATCTCAACTGCGTTCCTTTATAGGGTGAGGTATTTGTAAAGACATAACCAGAAATAGGATTGGCCATGGTCAGTGTGGCAAAGGAATACACCACCGCTCCGAACAACTCCAGGGCCGAACGACCCCCGGTTAAACTCTCTTCTATTAAAAAACGGTTGCTCGCTGGACTGCTGAGCCTATTGTGCGTTGCCGTCAATTTATTTATCTTCACACTTTATAATCCTTCCCTTATCTGGGCTAAATCAGCCTTCAAGATTTTAGCTGTGCATTCCTATCATCTCGGCAATACTTGGCAGAGAAGCGTAGATTCATCACTCGATAAAGAGCTAAAGAAAAGCGGCCTTCAGCTAGAGGTATATCATGAGTATATTGACAGTCTTAGAGTCACACATCCCGCGCAACAGATTTATTTTTATAATTTTTTGAAGAATAAGTACCAAAACATCAGTTTCGATGTCGCCGTGGCCACAGACAACGAAGCCCTCTATTTTATGCTCAATTACCGGGATTGGTTATTCCAAAAACTGCCGGTGGTTTTTTCCGGCATAAACGACTACAGACCAGAGATGCTTCGGGGACAAGAATTATATACCGGTGTGGCGGAAAATATCGATATCCAAGACACCTTGACAGTTATTTCAAGCCTATTTCCGGGAACAAGCAAGATCGTCATTTACGGCAGCCGCACCATGACCCATTATGCAAACTTGGATCTTATTCAGCGGGTGATTCAAAGTGGCAACTTGCCTTACCAAACAGATGTTTTCGACCAAAAACGCATCAAGGAGGTCTTGGCCAGTGCCGGCAAGCTTAAAAGAGGTTCGGTTATCCTGGTGATATCACCGGTCCAAGACGAAGCCGGTCAGTTGATGCCGCTCACTGTGTCGACGCGTATGATCTCTAAAGCCAGTAAAGTGCCGATCTTTAGTTTTTGGGACTACCTTTTAGGCCACGGCATAATAGGAGGAAAGCTAGTCAACGGTACAGCCCAAGGGGAGGCTGCCGCTCAATTATGTGTACGAATATTAAAGGGTGAAAGGATTAAAGATTTACCGGTTATTACTAAAAGTCCCAATCGTTATATGTTCGATTATTTACAGTTAAAACGGTTTAAATTGCTCTTGGATGTTTTACCCACTAGTGCCAGAATTATCAACGAGCCGCAATCTATCTTTCTGCGATA
>JASFOZ010000197.1:0-7477 GCA_050116255.1 Desulfarculaceae bacterium | reverse complement strand
CTATCACAGCGGAAACGGCTGGCTCTGTCTCTTCTTCGGGCCAACGCCGTCCAGCACAGGCCCCATGCCGGAGGCGGCAGTCCCGGTTTTCAAGGTGGGCACAATAACCGGCGACTGGGAGAAGGTATCCCTTCTGGGTCCTTCTATCGAGGCCAAGGTTGAACGGGAATAGCAATAATTTTTTTGTTTATGCCTTGCAGGCGATGAGGAGTTTGATATGACGCCTTTAACCTGGCTAAAGGACAAGCATGAGGAACTCCATGAACAACAGCCTGAACCCATGCGCAGCTTTCTGGATCACTGCCGGCTCAACCAATGCCGGGTCACAGTGGGATCGGGGAACAAAACCTGGGTGGACGTGGAGGTTATGTGGGTGAGCCCCGGACGCCAACTGGTCATGATCCGCGAAGGCCAAAAAGTGGCCTTGGTCCGGTTCGATTGGATAGAAACCGTATCCGGCCCCACCACTTCCTGACTTCATTTATTTTGGGCATCAGCGGCTAATCACTCTCTAATTCTTTTGGCATTGACCCTTGTATACAATTCAGAGTATCTTGACCTACACCTTGGCATGGAAGCAGATATCGAAATGATCACAGCCTATGTAGATTGCACGGTCGTGGTTGGAGACGGCCGGGTTCTGGACAACACCAAAGTACTTGTCGATAAAGACAAAATCACCAAGTTGCTTTCCAAGGACGACCCCCTGCCCCAGGATGCACACGCCGTCTCTTTGGGCGGGGGATTCTTACTCCCCGGCCTTATTGACAGTCACGTGCACCTCACCATGGACGGCAGCCCTGACCCGCTGACAGCCATGGTTAATCAGAGCATACCCACCACTACCCTCAAGGCTTCTCAGCACGCCCGCAACACCCTCATGGCCGGTTTCACCTCGGTCAGGGACCTGGGCGGGGCCAGCGGCATAGACCTGGCGCTACGCGACGCCATTAACTCGGGATTAGCATCGGGCCCCCGCATGCTGGCTTCGGCCCGCTACGTGTGCATGACCGGAGGCCACGGCTGGAACTCGGGCGGCCGCGAGGCGGATGGGCCGGACGACGTGCGCAAGGCGGTGCGTGAGCAGATCCGGGCGGGTTGCGACCTTGTGAAACTGATGGCCACCGGCGGAGTGATGACCCCGGGGGTGGAGCCGGGATCTGCGCAGTTGACCGAGGAAGAGCTCAGGGCCGGTATAGAGGAGGCCCACAAGGCCGGGCGCAAGACCGCCACCCACGCCCAGGGCAGCCAGGGAATATTGAACGCCTTGCGCGCGGGTATTGATTCCATTGAGCACGGCTTTTATCTGACCGAAGAAATTGTATCTATTATGGCCGAGAACAAGGTGGCCTATGTGCCCACCATCACAGCCATAAACAACATCGTCGTAAATGGGACCGAATCCGGAATTCCTGAGTTCGCGGTCAAAAAGGCTAAAAAGGTGCAAAAGGCCCATTTGCAAAGCCTGGTCCTGGCCAAGCAGGCCGGCATCCTGGTGGCCATGGGCACAGATGCCGGCACTCCTTTTAACCTCCACGGGGAGAACGCCCAGGAAATGACCCTTATGGTTCAGGCCGGCTATTCCCCCTTGGAGGCCATAACCTGCGCCACGCAAAAGGGCGCCCAGGTTCTGGGCTTGGAAAAAGAGCTGGGAACCATCGAAGAAGGCAAAATTGCAGACCTGATCGCAGTGGACAGCGACCCCACCTCTGACATCAAGGTTTTGCAGAATCCCGACGCAATCCGTCTGGTTATCAAGGGCGGCCGCGTGGTAAAAGAGAGTATTTAGTTTTTCACTTTCAAAGGAGGCTTTTTATGTCAGCCGTAAAGCGGATTACCAAGTTTCTGGGAATGGGGGCCCTGATCCTCAGCCTGGGAATATTTGTTGCCCCTGGATTTGCCCAGGCAGACATAAAGGAGTTCAAGGTTGCCATAGGCATTGACGCTGACTCTTTGAACCCGCAGGAGCAGACCACCACCCTGATCCAAAACATCTGCGACCTGATTTACGACAGCTACTTTTTCCAGACCCCAGACGGCAAGCTGGAACCGCGCCTGGCCACCAAATACCAGGTTTCCCCGGACGGACTCTCCTGGACCATCTCTCTGCGCAAGGGCGTGAAGTTCACGGACGGCACCCCCTTTAACGCCCAGGCGGCCAAGCTTACCTGGGACCGTATTTTGAATCCCAAACTGCGCGTGCCCCTTCGCTTCACCGTCTCCATGGTCAAGGAATGCGTGGTGGTGGATGACTACACCATAAAGCTCAACTTGAAATACCCCTTTGCGCCCCTGGCCCCCACGCTTTCCCTCACCCTCTGCAGCCCCATATCACCCGCTGCCCTCAAAAAGCACGGCGAGAATGTGCGCCAAAATCCGGTGGGCGCCGGCCCCTTTAAGCTGGCCAAATGGACCAAGGGCCAGAATATCGTGTTGGAGCGCAACCCAAATTACTACGGCAAAAAGCCCACCGTGAAAAAAATGATCTTCCAGATCGTGCCTGAGGCCGCCACCCGCGAGGCCATGCTGCGTTCGGGCCAGGTGCATGTCTGCTACAAGCCCCTGCCCTCCAACGTGGCCGCTCTCAAGGCGGACCCCAATATTGAAGTGGATATGCCTTTGGACACCAGGACCATCTTCATGGGCCTGAATTGCCAAAAGGGAGTCACCACCAACAAACTGGTGCGCCAGGCCTTTAACTACGCAGTGGACAAAAAGGCCATCGTCAAAAAGATTCTGTTCGGCACCGCCAAACCCATGGACGGCCCGGTTTCGCCGCTTCTTTTCGGCTATGCCAAGATGGATCACCAATATGAGTACAATCCCAAAAAGGCCAAGGAGCTTTTGAAAAAGGCCAAGTTCGATTTCTCCAAAACCGTTAAGATGAGAACCCCCAACGGCCGTTACCTGTTCGATAAGCAGGTGTCAGAGGCCATCCAGGCCTATCTCCAGGCCATCGGTGTCAAGGTTGAGCTGCGCACCTATGACTGGCCCACCTATGTCAAGGGCCTGCTTTCACCTATTGATAAGTCGCCTTTGGAGGTTTTCCTTCTGGGTTGGGGCCCCTTGTTCCTGGATGCGGACATGGCCCTTTACGGGCAGTTCACCTGCGAGGTTAATCCGCCCAAGGGCCTGGGCTCTGCCTTTTATTGCAACGCTGAATACGACAAGATCATGAAGGCCTCACGCAAGGAGCAGGACCCGGCCAAGCGCAAGGCCCTTCTGATCAAGGCCTCCAAGATGGTCTGGGGCGACTGCCCTTGGATCTGGCTGCATGTGGAGAAATTCGTCATCGCCCGGGCCAGCATAGTCAAAAACATGATCGTAACCCCCACGGAGAAGTTCTATCCCACGTATTCAACCCTGAAGTGAGCCCGGTCAGGCCAGGCCTGCCCCGACTAAAAAACTAAACACGGGCCGGAAAGCCACATGGCTTTCCGGCCCGCCTGAGATGGAAAGCATAGGCCCAGGTGTTCACCTATACCATCAGAAGGCTTTTGTACACCATTCCAGTCCTGATCGGGATCTCCGTGATCCTCTTCATCATGCTCAGCGCCTTGCCCGGAGACCCGGCCCAGGTATTGGCCGGCGATATGGCCACTCCCGAGGAAGTGGAGCGCATCAGGGTGCAGCTGGGCCTGGACCGCCCTCTTTACGAGCAATACGGCAAGTTCCTTTTTAACCTGGCGCAATTTGATCTGGGGCGCTCGGCCCGCACCCAGAATCCGGTCACCGAGGAGATATGGGCGCGGCTGCCCAATACCTTCGTACTGGCGGTGGCAGCCATTTTTCTGGCCTGTATGTTCGGCATCCCGGCCGGGATAATCTCAGCGGTAAAGCCCTACTCCTGGATGGATGCGGTGGTGACCTCAGGGGCCTTATTCGGCATCTCCATGCCCGTATTCTGGCTGGGGTTGATGCTGGTGGTGGTGTTTTCGGTTTTTTTGCGCTGGCTGCCGGCCGGCGGCATCGGTGAATTCAAGCACATCATCCTGCCCTCGGTCACCCTGGCCTCCTTTGTGGTGGCCTTTATCGCCCGCATGACCCGGGCCAGCATGCTGGAGGTGCTGGGGCAAGATTACATCACCACCGCCCGCTCCAAGGGGCTTAAAGAGAACATTCTGATCGTGCGTCACGCCCTGCCCAACGCCTTGATACCCATAATCACCATGATCGGGCTCCAGTTCGGCATGCTCCTGGGCGGGGCGGTGCTTACCGAGACCGTGTTCGCCTGGCCCGGCCTGGGCCGCTTGATCGTGGACTCCATCCTGGCCCGGGACTACCCCATGATCCAGGGGGTCATACTGATATTCGGGCTTTTATATGTACTGGTCAACTTGGTGGTGGATTTGATCTACGCCTTTGTGGACCCCAGGATTCGTTATGACTGAACCAACAGCCGAAGTCTGCGCCCCAACCCTGCCCAAGCGGCCTGATTCCTTGTGGCGGCGGCGCTGGGCCCGCTTGAAACGCAACAAGGCGGCCATGTTCGGCGGCGTCCTGATAGTGCTCTATGCCCTTACCGCCCTTTTCGCCCCCCTCATCGCCCCCGGAGATCCGGCAGCGCCCAAGCTGATGAGCGCCCTGGAAACCCCTTCGGTCACCCATCTTCTGGGAACCGATGAGCTGGGGCGGGATATCTTGACCCGCATTGTGCACGGCTCCCGGGTATCGTTGATGATCGCGGTCGGAGTGGTGGGGGTGGGCCTGCTGGTGGGCGTGCCCCTGGGATTGATCTCGGGCTACTTTGGCCGGCGCATCGACTTTTTCATCCAGCGCCTGACCGACATGATGCTGGCCTTTCCCGGGTTTTTACTGGCCTTGGCCCTGGTGGCGGTCTTGGGCGTGGGCCTTGAGAATACGGTGATTTCCATCGGCATCAGCATGGTTCCTTTATATATACGCCTGGTGCGGGCCCAGGCCCTTATGGTGCGGGAGCAGGTGTACGTGGAGGCGGCCAAGGCCGTGGGCACCCGCCACGGCAAGACCATTATGCGCCACGTCCTGCCCAACGTGATGGTGCCCATCATCGTGCAGACCTCCCTGGGCATGGGCATGGCCATCCTCTATGCCGCCGGCCTGGGGTTCCTGGGTCTGGGGGTGCAGCCGCCCCAGCCGGAATGGGGGACCATGCTGGGCAGCGGCCGCTCATACCTGTTCAACGCCCCCCATGTGGCCACCTTCCCCGGCATTGCCATCTTCTTGGCGGTCCTGGGGTTCAACCTTTTCGGTGACGGGCTCAGAGACGCCTTGGACCCCAGGCTTAAAATATGGGGGAAGAAATGAGCCTTGCCCCTGCTCATGCCCCGGACTGCGCCGCCAAAGAGCCGCTTTTGGCGGTTAAATCCCTGCGCATCAAATTCGACACCTATGAGGGCATGCTCACCGCCGTGGACGGCGTGGACCTGGAGGTCTGCCGGGGCGAGACCCTGGGCCTGGTGGGAGAAAGCGGCTGCGGCAAGAGCGTAACCGCCCTGTCGGTGCTGAGGCTTTTACAGTCCCCTCCCGCCCGCGTGGAAGGCAGCATCCTGTTTGAGGATAAAGACCTTTTGGCCCTTTCGGATGAGGAGATCCGCCTGATCCGGGGCAATTCCATCTCCATGATCTTTCAGGAACCCATGACCTCCTTGAACCCGGTCATGACCCTGGGCCGGCAGATAAGCGAGGCCATAATGCTGCACCAGGGCCTGACCAAGCATCAAGCCTGGGACCGGGCCGTGGATATGCTGCGCATGGTGCAGATACCTTCCCCCCGGCGGCGGGCCCGGGATTACCCCCACCGCATGAGCGGGGGCATGCGCCAGCGGGCCATGATCGCCATGGCCCTTTCCTGCCACCCCCACCTTCTTTTTGCCGATGAACCCACCACCGCCCTGGACGTCACCATCCAGGCCCAGATAATGGATTTGATGCTGCACCTAAAGGAAGAGTTTGAAACCTCCATCGTGCTCATCACCCATGACCTGGGCCTTATCGCAGAGACGGCCTCGCGGGTGGTGGTGATGTACGCAGGCAAGGTGGTGGAACAGGCGAACATTTTGGACTTGTTCCGAAATCCTTTGCATCCCTACACCGAGGGTCTTTTGGGCTCCATACCGGTCTTGGGCCGCAAAGACCGCCAGGCGCGCCGGCTTTTGCATGAAATCCCCGGGGTGGTGCCCAGCCTTTCGGAGATGCCCCAAGGCTGCCGTTTTCACCCCCGCTGCACCAAGGCCATGGAACGATGCTGCGAAAACCCGCCGCCCCTTTTTGACAAGGGGCAGGGCCGAAAGGTCAGGTGCTGGTTATGGGAGTAGAAGCGGGCGCCCGGCCTCTGATCGAGGTCAAGAACCTCAAAAAATACTTTCCCGTGAAAAAAGGCATCCTTTCCCGGGTGGTGGGTCAGGTCAAAGCGGTTGACGACGTGAGCTTTTTCATCGCCCCTGGCGAGACCCTGGGCCTGGTGGGGGAAAGCGGCTGCGGCAAGACCACAGTGGGCCGTTCCCTGCTGCGCCTGACCGAGCCTGACGAGGGCCAAATCTTGTTCGAAGGCAAAGATCTGCGCAGCCTGAGTAACGAACAGATGCGCAACGTCAGGGCCCGCCTCCAGATCATGTTCCAGGATCCTTTTTCATCCCTCAATCCCCGCCTCACCGTGGGCAAAATCGTGGCCGAACCCCTGGAGAACCATACCAACTTTTCCAGAAGCCAGATACGGGAGCAGGTGGCCTCGCTCCTGGAAAAGGTGGGGCTGCAACCGGACCACATCCAAAGATACCCCCATGAGTTTTCCGGAGGGCAGCGCCAGCGCATCGGCGTGGCCCGGGCCTTGGCCCTCAACCCCAAGCTCTTGATCTGCGATGAGCCGGTCTCCGCCCTGGACGTCTCCATCCAGGCCCAGGTCATCAACCTCCTGGTCAAGCTGCAGGACGAGATGGGGCTATCCTATCTCTTCATCGCCCACGACCTGAGCGTGGTGGAGCATATCAGCGACCGGGTGGCGGTAATGTATCTGGGCAAGATCGTGGAGATCGCTTCTGACCAGGAGCTTTACCAAAATCCCCAGCACCCCTACACCAAGGCCCTGCTTTCGGCGGTGCCGGTGCCGGACCCGGAGCACAAGGCCCAGCGCATCCTTCTCAAGGGAGACGTTCCCAGCCCCCTGGACCCGCCTCCGGGCTGCGCCTTTCAACCCCGCTGCCCGGCGCGGACCGATATCTGCATGCAAAAAACACCTGACCTGAAAGAAGTTCATCCCGGGCATCAGGTAGCCTGCCATACCCGCCTTTAACCCTGCTTTTTCATTTATAAGCCGCCACTGGCTTGCATTACGCGAGGGTATCTTGCAGCATATAGACACCCGGCAGGCTGTTTCGCAAAAGCCTGCTAGCATCGGCTGGAGATAATATGGGATTTACGTTTTTCTTGTTCGGGGTGATCTTCTTCTCCTCCTTGATCCTGACCATGGTGGGGTTGGGGGGCGGGCTTATCTTCTCGC
>JASFOZ010000196.1:0-7485 GCA_050116255.1 Desulfarculaceae bacterium | reverse complement strand
CACCGCGCCTTCATAGGCAATGCTCACGCCCGCCCGCCGGGCGGCCTGGAAGATCTCCGCCCCGTGATGGGCCAACAGGGCCTTATTGGCCGTGGCCACCTGCTTGCCCGCCTCCAATGCCCTCATGATGAAGGAGCGGGCCGGCTCCAGTCCGCCCAAAAGTTCCACCACGATATCCACACTGGGATCATCTAAGATTTCATCGGCATTGGTGGTGAAAACCGGCGGCTTCAGGCCCAGCTCCTGGGCCACTTCCGGGCGCAGGTCCGCAGCCCGGGTCAGGACCAATTCTGCGCCCAGGCGTTCGCTCAGCCGCTTTTTTTCCTCAGTGAGAAGCCTGGCCACGCCGCCGCCCACTATGCCCAAGCCCAACAGGCCCACCTTGACCTTTTTTCCCGGCATGCTCACCGCCTCCTGCTCAAGACTGGAAGAAGCGCCTTAATCCTCTTACCGCCTGATTGATACGATGTTCGTTCTCCACCAGGGCAAAACGCACGAACTCATCGCCATATTCACCGAACCCCAGACCCGGGGCTACCGCCACCTTGGCCTCGCGGATAAGCAGCTTGGCAAACTCCACCGACCCCATCTGCTTGAACTGATCCGGAATCTCCGCCCACACGAACATGGTGGCCTGGGGAGGGTCCACCTGCCAGCCCACCCGGTTAAGGCCGGTGATCAGGGTATCCCGGCGGCGGCAGTGCACGTCCACGATCTCTCGGACACAGGATCGGTCCTCGTTCAGGGCGATGATGCCGGCTATCTGGATCGGCTGAAAAACACCGTAGTCCAAATAGCTTTTGATCCGGGTCAGGGCATGGACCATCTCCTGGTTGCCCACGCAGAAACCCAGACGCCATCCGGCCATGGAGTAGGATTTGGACAAGGAAAAGAACTCCACCGCGATGTCCTTGGCGCCGGGGACCTGGAGGATGCTGGGCGGCTGGTAGCCCTCAAAGCCATAGTCGGCATAGGCAAAGTCGTGGACCAGCCATATCTCGTGCCTGCGGCAAAATTCCACGATCTGGGTCATGAAATCCAAATCAACCACCGTGGTGGTGGGATTGTGGGGAAAGCTGATGATCAGCATCTTGGGCTGGGGCCAGGTCTGCTTAAAGGCGGTGTTCAGGTCCTCGATAAAATCCCGCCCCGGCAAAAGAGGCACACTGCGCAGGTCCCCACCGGAGATGACCACGCTATAGGGATGAATGGGATAGGTGGGGCTGGGCACCAACACCGAGTCTCCCGGGCCCACTGTGGCCAGTATCAAATGGCTCAGGCCCTCCTTCACCCCGATGGTGGCCACGGCCTCGGTCTCAGGGTCTATATCAACGCCATAGCGCCTTTTATACCAGCTGGATATGGCCTGCCGCAGTTTTGTGATGCCCTTGGAGGCGGAATAGCGGTGATTAGTCCCCTTGCGGGCGGCCTCCACCAGCTTTTCCACTATGTGATCGGGCGTGGGCAGGTCAGGATTGCCCATGCCCAGGTCTATTATGTCCTCACCCTGGCGCCTGAGGTCCATCTTCAACTCATTAACCACCGCAAACACATAGGGCGGCAGACGCTTCATCCTGCGGAACTCTTGCATGACCATGGTGTTCTCTCAGAAGAGGGGGTTCACAAACTGCTTGGAGCGCATGCTAATAACAACTTATAAAGACAGGAAGTTATCCCACAGGAAGACGGGTGTCAAGTTAAGGCCCCAGGCGGGGAATAAGGGCTGGAAAGGACCGGTTTGGAGGATAAATCTGAACCTGTTCTAAGACCTGGTTTCCTGTACCAAACTCCCTTTGGCCAGGGTCACCACCCTATGAGCCAGGCGGCGGACTTGCTCCTGGTCATGGCTCACCAAGACCACGGCGCACCCTGCCTCTGAAGTGTTTTTGATTATTTTTTCAAAAACTTCCATGCTGTCCCGGTCCAGATTGGCAAAGGGCTCATCCAAAAGCAGGACCCGGGGATTCAAAACCAAGGCCCGGGCCAAGGCCACCCGCTGGGCCTCACCTCCGGAAAGGGTGCGCGCCCGCCGCACCCTAAAGCCCTCCAGGCCCACCATCTCCAGGGCCTTGAGCGCAGCCCGGCGGCGCTTCTCCCGGCCCACGCCCCGCAGGCGCAGGCCATAGGCCACATTGTTCATCACCGTGGTCTGGAAAAAATAAGGGTCCTGGGCCAGCAGGGTGACCTCCCGCCGCACTTGGGAGGGGCTGGCGCCGTTTTCAAACAAGGAGCGGCCCCGGTAGATGAGCCTGCCTGAATCCGGAGGCAGCAGCAAAGCCAGGATGCCTAGCAGGGTGCTTTTGCCGGCGCCGTTGGGCCCCTCCACGGCCAGGACCTGGCCGGCGGATATGAACAGGTGATCCACCTGAAGCACCTGCCGGTCTTCATAGGACTTTGATATCGCTTGAAGCTCAAAGACCGTATCAGCAGTCATGGCCTCACCTTAAGCCTGTCTCCCCTGCAGCCGGTTGGAGGCCATATTCACCCCCAGGGCCGCGCACAAAAGGATCACACCCAGGGCCATGCCTTGGGCGAAATCGCCCTTGGCCGTCTCCAAGGTGATGGCCGTGGTCAGGGTGCGGGTGAAGTGGCGGATGTTACCCCCCACCATGATGGCCGCTCCCACCTCGGTAAGCACCCGGCCGAAACCAGCGGTAAGGGCGGCCAATATGGCAAAACGGGCCTCGCAGAGCACGGCCCAGCCCGCCTGGCGGCGGGTCGCCCCCAGGGTAAGGGCGGTGGGTTGAACCCGGACGTCCAGGGTAGTCACGGCAGCTATCACCAGGGCCGTAATAAGGGGAAAGGCCAGAATGGTCTGGGCCATTACCATGGCCATGGGCGTATACAAAAGACCCAGCACCCCCAAGGAGCCCTGATTGGATAGCAGGCCATAGACCAACAGGCCCACCACCACCGTGGGCAGGGCCATGAGGGTGTTAAAAAAGACAACCAGGGCCCGCTTGCCCGGAAATCTCTTAAGGGCGATGGTCAAACCCAGAGGCACGGCCAAGACGCCGGCAAAGGCCACGGCCATCAGTGACACCCTCAGGCTCACCCAGGCTATGCCGTACACCTCCGGGTCCAGACCGCTCAGCAGCTTAAGGCCGCCAAACAAACCCTGCAGGATGAAATCCATTTCCGCCCATCTCAGCCGCTCAGGCGGCTAGTCGATGAATATCTCCAGGCGGCCCGGCCGGTCTCCCCCCCTGAGCGAGCCCACCATGGCCCGGACCGTGTCCGCCACTATGTCCTGCACAAACTCCTTGATGGGCAGTTTCTTGCCATCCAGGAAAATACGCACCTTGGCAGGCGCACGCTGGGGAAGCATCTGCTCCTTGATGAATCCGGCCAGGCCCGCAACATCCTCAGGATTGAACACCGGCTTAGGGGTGTCAGGCGATCCTGGGCTCACCACCGCCCGCAACCCCGAGTCTTGTTCAAATTGGGGCTCGGCCCCGGGGGGGCATACCTCTATTTTCATAAGGGGCTCATGGGGATGGGCGGTGGTTAGGACCAAATCTAATCCCGGGAAAAAGCGCTCCGCCAGTAGTTTGGGGCTCACCGTGTTCTCAACCGGCACCGGCACCAGCACCCGGTCTTGCAAAACGCCGACAAAAGGAGGGCCCGCCGGCCATTGGCCGTCCAGGTCCGCATCTGTCACCATCGCCCCCACCTTGAGTCCTGACTGGGTGAGTTCAGCGAATAACTTTTCCAGAAACCGTCTCTGCTCCGGCCCTTGGGGGCCGACCAATCCGATTAATGACGCCATGGTCACACTCCAGGAACCGGCTGCGCCTATACAGGCACAACCGGGCAATTTTCAAATCCGGCTGGGGTTCAAGTTTGGGGGCTCTGGCTGGTTGCAAGCTGAAGTTCGGCTTTGAGCTTCTTACCGGCTTGGTGCAAAAACTGCTCGCACTGCTCGTGCAACTCGGTGTAAAGCTTGAGCAGAGTCTCCGCCTGAGGGGTCAAGCGCATGCCCCCGCGCCTATCCTCCCCCCTCTCCACCAACGAACAGCCCAGCCTTTCTTCAGAGGCCTTGATGCGTCCCCAGGCGGCCCGGTAACTCATGTCCAACTCCCGCGCCGCCCCGGCCAGGGATCCATTTCTGGCCACCGCCTCCAACAGCTGTTCGCGGCCCTCGCCAAAGATCACCCGACCCTCCCGCTCCAGCCACACCTTCAAGCGCAACTCGGTGGTTCCGCGTCCCATAAAAACCTTTCTACGTGTCCTCTAAAGATCCTTCTTAAGAATAAACCAATAAATACTCTTCTAAAAGCAAGCCAACTGTTGCCGATAAGTCTTTTCTGACATATTATAGCATCTTACGCAAGCCCCGCGAAAAAGCTGACATTATCATAACTACTCTGGCAAAGAATCGGGATGAAGCCTTTTTTTAACGTGATGAGCGTTTCACAGGTCCACCAGCTGGCGGCCCGGATCAGCCCCTTGGACTCTGAGTCAGTGGCCCTGGACCAAGGGCTGGACCGCACCTTGAGCCGGGATTTCCAGGCTCCCCAAGACCTGCCCGGATTCACCCGCTCCACCATGGATGGTTATGCGGTCCGTTCCCGGGATACATTTGGGGCCAGCGAGACCTCTCCCGCCTATCTCACGGTGGCCGGCCAGGTGATCATGGGGCAAGCGCCGCTGTTCAAGCTCTCCCCCGGCCAATGCGCCCGCATCGGCACCGGCGGCATGCTGCCCCAGGGAAGCGACGCCGTCATCATGGTGGAACACACCCGCAATCTGGATGATTCCTCCATTGAAGCGGTCAAGTCGGTGGCTCCGGGCACCAACCTCTTGGGAGCCACAGATGACGCCGCCCGGGGGCAGGTCTTGCTCCAAGCCGGACACCGGCTGCGGACCCAGGACCTGGGGCTTTTGGCCGCCCTGGGCCGGGAGCCGGTGATGGTGCAAAGGCGCCCCCGGGTGGGCATCATATCCACCGGAGACGAGGTGGTGCCCATCCAGGCCGAGCCCGGTCCGGGCCAGGTGCGCGATGTCAACACCTACACCCTGGCCGCCCAGGTGGCCCAGGCCGGCGGGGTGGCCGTCCCCCTGGGGCTGGTGGGCGACTCCGCCGCCGAGATAAGGGCAGCCGCCGCCGCGTCGCTGGAGGATTGCGATCTCACCCTTCTTTCCGGGGGCTCCTCGGTGGGTGTCCGCGATCTGACCGCGGAAGTGTTCATGTCTTTCCCTGGGGCCGAACTGCTGGTGCACGGCGTGGGGGTGTCTCCTGGAAAGCCCTTCATCTGGGTCACCACCGGGTCCCGGCACCTGTTAGGCCTGCCGGGCCAGGTGGCCTCCTGCATGATCGCCTTTCACCTGTTCGTGGAGCCCATAATGGAAAGGCTGTTGGGCCGGCAGGCCCGGGCCTTCACCCGATTCGGCCTGCTCCAGGCCAAGCTGGCCCGGGAAGTTCCATCCGTGCCCGGGCGGGAGGAGTATCTGCGGGTCAGCCTCAGCCGGGATGAAGACAGCGGCTGGCTGGCGCAACCCATATTCGGAAAATCAGGACTGCTCACCACTCTGATCAGCGGCCAAGGGCTGATATCAGTGCCGGCTGACAGTGAGGGCCTCGACCAAGGCGCAGCCGTGGAAGTGCTGCTGTTCCCCTGAGGAAATCAAATGAAACGGAAAGTCTACCTCAATATGAAGCCGCTGGAGGAAGCCCGGCAGCTGTTCCTGGATTCCTTTGCGTGGATCGAGCTGGCGGGTGAGGAGATGGTGCCCGTGGCCCAGGCCTTGGGCCGGATCACAACTGAGCCGGTGTTTGCGGTCTTCTCCTCGCCCCATTATCATGCCGCCGCCATGGACGGGGTGGCCCTGAAGGCGTCCGCCACCTTTGGCGCCGACGACACCCGTCCCGTGCGCCTCAAGGTGGGCAAGGAGGCCTTTTTCCTCAACACGGGCAATCCCTTGCCTGCGGAGACGGACGCGGTGGTGATGATCGAACAGGTACACCAGCCTGATCCCGAAACCGTGGAGCTTAGGGCGGCGGCCTTCCCCTGGCAACATGTGCGCAAGGTGGGCGAGGATATTGTGGCCCAGGAGATGCTGTTGCCCCATAACCATCGCCTTAGGGCCGCGGACCTGGCGGCCCTGCTCACTGCCGGGGTCTTCCAGGTGAAGGTGATTAAAAAACCCAAGGTGGCCATCATCCCCACGGGGAGCGAACTGGTGGACTGGCAGGAGGCATCCCAAAACCCGCCGGACCCGGGCGTGATCATAGAGTCCAACTCCTTATTGCTGGCCTCGCTGGTGCGCGAGGCCGGCGGCGAGGCCGTGGTCTGGGACCGGGTTCGGGACCGGCCCCAGGATATCTCCTCAGCCCTGGATCAGGCCCTGGACTCCGACGCCCACCTGGTGGTGCTCAACGCCGGGGCCTCCTCCGGGACCAAGGACTACACCGTGCATGTGGCCGCTGAATTGGGTGAGGTGTTGGTGCACGGAGTCACGGTTATGCCCGGCAAGCCCACCATACTGGCCCGGGCCAAAGGCAAGCCGGTGGTAGGCAGCCCTGGTTACGCGGTTTCGGCATGGGTCTGCTTTGACCAGTTCCTCGGCCCCGCTCTGGCCCGGATGCAGGGCCTGGAACCGGCCCTCCGGCAAACCCTGGAGGTCATCCCCGCCCGGCCCCTGCCTTCCAAGCTGGGCCAGGAGGAGTTTGTGCGGGTCCACCTGGGCCGGGTGGGCGGCAACATCGTAGCCACGCCCTTAAAACGGGGGGCCGGGACCATCACCTCCCTGATACAGGCCGACGGGGTGGTGCGCATTCCTCATAACAGCGAAGGGCTGTCCGAGGGCGAACCTGCCAAGGCCGAGCTTTTGGTGCCGCGCCTAGCGGTGGAGAAAACCCTGGTTATAGTGGGCAGCCATGACATCACCTTGGACCTTTTGGCCGACCATATGACCCGGCTCGAACCCGGCATCAGGGTGTCATCCTCCCATGTGGGTTCGCTGTCCGGCCTGATGGCCATCAAGGCCGGCCGCTGCCACCTGGGCGGCACCCATCTGCTTGACCCTGAAACCGGCGAATACAACATCTCTTACCTGCAAAGATATCTTAAGGAAATGCCGGTGCGCCTGGTGACCCTGGCCTACCGGCAGCAAGGCCTGATGGTCAAAAAGGGCAACCCCAAAAACATCCTGTCCTTTAAAGACCTGGCGCGAGAGGACGTCAGTCTGGTAAACCGCCAGGGAGGATCGGGCACCCGGGTTCTGCTGGACTATCATCTGAATGAATTGGGGATCAGCCCCGAAGATATAACCGGATACGAAAACGAGGAGTACACCCACATGGCCGTGGCCGTACAGGTACTCAGCGGCGGCGCTGATGTGGGGCTGGGTGTTTTGGCCGCCGCCCGGGCCTTGGACCTGGACTTTCTGCCCCTAGTTCAGGAACGTTACGACCTGTGTATTCCTATCCAGTTTTTAGATGATCCCCGCATCCTAATCCTCCTGGAAACCTTGCAATCTCCG
>JASFOZ010000195.1:0-7499 GCA_050116255.1 Desulfarculaceae bacterium | reverse complement strand
GGTCTGGCGTATGCTGATCTCCAGTTTCTCCTGCAGGCGCTGCCTTAAGGACTCAGGCAGCATCTCCGCCCCCACCATGGCCTTTTCCAGATACAGGTCGGTCTTGACATCCAGGCCCATCCCTTCCGCCCGCTGGGCCAGGGTCATCAGAAAGCTGGGGGTGCCCATGAATCCGTTCAGGCGCAGGTCACTTAGAATCTTCACCTGCATGAGGGTATTGCCCACGCCGGTGGGGACTGCGCTGGCCTTGATCATCTTCAACGATTCATCCAACATCATGGCATACGGCCACATGTGATAGTTAAAGGTGTTCAACACCCGGTCGCCGGCCACAAAACCAGCCCCGCACAGGCCTTCGGTCCAGGAAGTGTCTTGATACTCCCATTCTCCGGGCTGAAAAATCCGTCCCGGATTCACATAAATCCGTCTCGCCTGGGAAGGGCTTATGGTTTCAAAGCCCCCAAAGGGAGGATGATCCTTTTGGCGCTGAACGATGTCGCTCATGCGTATTATGGGCAAGCGGGGCAGGTCATCCAGGCTCTGTATTGAGTCCGGATCTATGCCAACTTGAGCATAGATCTCTTTATAGGCGGCAGACAGCTTAAGGGCATGGCTGACAGCCTGCACAAATGCTTGATTGTGCCGTTCCCTCCGCTTTGACCAAGACAGGGTTTCCCTCTCTTGATTCCAATACCTGTGTTTCTGGGCTTGGCTTGGCATCCGTCCCCCTGACCTGGCGGCTGGGTGTTTGCAGGCCGCCTCACCTACTGAGCATCAGGCATTACCCAGGTGCTGGTCAAGGCCTCTGTGAGGCCACGTACAAAAAGGCTCTTGCCGGAAAAGCATAGTTTGAAACCATTACTGCCTTGACAGGAAAACTGGACTTTTTAGACAATGGATTTGTGGCCCCGAGGATATCGGCATCACGCGGTTTCTCCTCTCTGATGATCGCTTTCTCGTCTGCCTCACCCTGTACCAGCCACGGCTACTGAAGCTGCCTTTGAAAATCTAGGTCAACTCTGGCTCACTGGCGATTCGACCAATCCAGGCCGCGCCACTGTAGCACTTCCTCCTGAACTGGGAAGGGACGTTTCTGGTGGAAGCTGTCACTCTCACCATTGACGAGCAGACCCTGAGCGCCCGCATTGGCAAGACCATACTGGAAGTTGCCCGTGAACACGGCATCTTCGTCCCCACTCTTTGTCATCATGATTACCTGAGGCCCATCGGCGCCTGCCGCCTCTGCCAAGTGGAGCTGGTGGACAAAGGAATGGTGGTGCCGGCCTGTGTCACCAAGGTGGCCGAGGGAATGAATATCGCCACCAACTCGGAGCGGGTGCTCCGCAACCGGCGCAACATAATCCGCCTCCTCATGTCCGCCCACCCCGAATCCTGTCTGGTCTGCGAAAAGGGCAACACCTGCGAGCTCCGCCATCTGGCCGCTCAACTGGGCGTGGGACAGCATGGCCTGGACTCCATGCCCTACCACCCCCAGGTTATGGATTTGAACCCCCTCATGGGCCGGGACCTGAGCAAATGCATCCTATGCGCCAAATGCCTGCGCGCCGACCAGGAGCTGGTCTGTGAAGGAGTGATCGACTATAACCAGCGCGGCTTCGACGCCCATCCGGCCACTTTGTTCTCCCAGCCTTTGGAGGGGGGTGACTGCACCTTCTGCGGCACCTGCCTCAATGTCTGCCCCACAGGGGCCATCTTTGAAAAGAACAAGGTGCGCTTGGACCACGGCGGCGGCAGCCAGGTCTCGGTATGCTCTTTTTGCGCCTGCGGCTGCTCCATTCTGCTGGAGCACAACCATAGTCAGGTGGTGGGGGTCAGGCCCAGCGCATCCGCTTATGCCGCCAACGGCGTCACCCTCTGCGTCAAGGGCCATTTTGGCTACGATCACCTGGCCAGCCCGCAGCGGCTCAGCACGCCTCTGATCAAGACCGCTGACGGATTCAAACCGGTATCCTGGGATGAGGCGCTGCAAACCGTTGCCAGCGGATTGAGCGGCATTGCCAAAGAAAACGGGCCCCAAGCCCTGGGTTTTGTGGGCGGGGTGCGCTCCACCAACGAGGAGAACTATCTATTTCAAAAGCTGGCCCGGCAGGTGTTGGGCACAGCCAACCTGGACAGCACCGCCCGCACCTATTGGACCCCCGCCGCCGAGGTGCTGCACCAGGCCACCGGCTTTGCCGCCGCCACCTGCACCTTTAAAGACGTAGAGGCGGCCCAGGTGATTTTCTTGATTGGCGCCGACCCCACCCAGACCGCCCCGGTTTTGGGCTATCACCTAAAACGCGCCCTAAAGGCAGGGGCCAAGCTCATCCTGACAGATCCCTTGCAGACCAAGCTGGCCCCTCTGGCCCAGATTCACCTAAAACCCCTCGCCGGAACCGACCTTCACCTGCTGGCCGGCATAACCAAGGCCATATTGGATTCCGGCTTGGTGGACCACAAGTTTGCGGGAGCCAAGACCAGGGGCCTGGACCAACTGGAGTCTGTGTTCAGCAAGGTCTCCTTGGCGGATTGCGCCAAAAAATCCGGCACAACCCAAACCGCCATCAATAAAAGCGCTCGCCTTTTGGCCCAAGCGGCCAATGCCTGCCTGATATTAGGCGGCGGCGTCCTGGGCCAGCCCGCAGCCAAGGATATAGTCAAGTTGATTGTGGACCTGGCCCTGCTCACCGGCAATCTGGGACGTGCCGGCGCCGGCATCATCCCCTTGCTCAAGGACTGCAACACCCAGGGCTCTTTGGATATGGGGGTTTCGCCGGGCTTTCTGCCCGGGCACCGGAAAGTGGGCGAGGCCCAGTCAAGCCAGGCCCTTAAAGGAATCTGGGGCAAGGCCCCGCCGCCTGAGCCGGGTTGGGGCTGCTTCCAAATGCTCTTGGCGGCCCGCAAGGGCCGGCTCAAGGGAATGTACGTTCTGGCTGAGAACCCCCTGGGCATCCTCCCCCATCGTCAGGCCATAAGCGAGGCCCTGGGCAACCTTTCCTTTTTGGTGGTGCAGGACATGTTCATGTCCGAGACCGCCCAAATGGCCGATGTGGTTCTGCCCGCAGCCGGCCTGGCCGAAAAGGAAGGCACCCTGACCAACCTGGAGCGCCGGGTGCAGAAGATATCGCCGGCGGTGATGCCGCCCGGGGATTTTGCGCCGGAATGGAAGGTCCTCACCCGCCTGGCGTCATTATTGGGAGCAGATTGGGACTATTCAGCTCCTGAGCAGATATTTGCGGAAATCGAACAGGCCGTCCCTCTTTACCGGGACATCGCAAGCATTTTGGCCAAGCGGCAGGCGGCGCTTTGGCCTCTGCCCGGAAATGAAAGCGTGGTCGACACCTTGCCCCACGGCATAGGGCTTCCCGGCGGCAAGGCCCAGTTACCCCTGCCCGAGCTCAAGGACCGGCCCGGAGCCCCCAAAGAAAAGGGCTTCCCCTATCTACTGATGCACGGCCATGTATTGCAGCACCTGGGGAGCGGTCTGCGCACCTCCCACTCGCCCAGATTGAACCGAGCCGCGCCTCAAGGGTGGCTGGGGATGTCTTCCCAGGATATGACCAAGCTGGAGTTGGACGACGGCGCCGAGGTGATGGTGCGCTCCTCATCCGGCTCCCTGCGGGCTCCGGTTCGCTGTGATTCGCGCCTGCCCAAGGGGATGCTATTCATGCCGGTTTCCTTCCCTGATCTGGCTCATAACGCCTTGCTCAGCCACAACTGGCGCGACCCCAAGTCCCCAGGCCTGAAATATTGCCGGGTCTCTTTACGAAAGGCTTAGAAGACCAGCAGGAGAGATTTTGCCTATGGCCGCACCGGAACCGAACCTGGAGTTGTTAGACGACCTTTTGGCAGGGGCTGAAAACGAGGCCGATTTGATCCCGGCCCTGCAGAAGGTTCAGCAGGAGTACGGCTATGTGCCTCCCCAGGCGGTGGAGCCGATTGCAGCCAAGCTGAATGTCTATGCCAGCAAGGTGCAAGGGGTCATCTCTTTCTATCATATGTTCTACACCGAGCCCCGGGGCCGCAACCTGGTGACAGTCTGCCGGGGCACCGCCTGCCATGTAAAGGGAGGCCGGGGGGTCTTGAGGGTGGTGCAGAAAAATTTGGGCCTTAAAGACGGCGAAACCAGTGGAGACTATCAGTTCACCCTGGAGACCGTGGCCTGTCTGGGGGCCTGCGCCCTGGCCCCGGTGATGGTGGTAAACGGGAAGGTCTACGGGCGCATGAACCCCAAACGCATTGAAAACGTGTTGGCCATGTACCAATCCGAGGAGAAGTGACCCATGGAGAGAATCGGGTCAATACGGGAGATGGAGAGCTTCCGCCAATCCTTGGTCCTGTACCAAGACCCCAACAAGCTGGTGGTCAATGTCTGTGTGGACACCGGCTGCGCCGCCCTGGGGGCGGAGCAGGTCTTCGAGGCCTTTCAGCGGGAGTTGGATGATAGGGGCTTGAGCGGGCAGATTGATCTCAAGCCCACCGGCTGCCCCGGCTTTTGCCAACGCGGGCCGGTGGTGGTGATAAACCCCCATGACCTGTTTTACCAGCAGGTGGAAGACAGCGATGTCTCCGACATCATCGATGAAACCCTGCTCAAGTTTAATATCCTGGGCAGGCTTTTATATCCCGACCCCCAAAGCGGCCGCCGCTACGTTTACCAAAGGGAGGTGCCCTTTTATCAAAAGCAGATGCGCCTGGTCATGCGCGACAACGGCCTTATCGACCCCACCAAGATGGAAGACTACCTGGCCCGGGGCGGCTATGGCGCCCTGGCTCAGGCATTGACCACCATGGACCCGGACCGGGTCATCGAGGTGGTGGAAAAATCAGGGCTGCGCGGCCGGGGCGGGGCCGGCTTTCCCACCGGCACCAAGTGGCGCTTTTGCCGCCAGAGCCCGGGCCAGACCAAATACATCATCTGCAACGCCGACGAGGGCGACCCCGGCGCCTTTATGGACCGCACCCTGCTGGAGGGCAACCCTCACCTGGTCCTGGAGGGGATGATCATCGGCGGCTATGCCATGGGCGCCACTGAGGGCTACATTTACGTGCGCGCCGAATACCCCACCGCCATCCGGCACCTGGAGATAGCCCTGGCCCAATGCCATGAATTGGGATTTCTGGGCAGGGACATCTTGGGCTCGGGCTTTGATTTTGACCTTAAGATCAAGGTGGGCGCCGGCGCCTTTGTCTGCGGCGAAGAGACCGCCCTGATGCAGTCCATCGAGGGCAAGCGGGGCATGCCCCGGCTGCGGCCGCCTTTCCCGGCCCAGGCCGGCCTTTGGGGCAAACCCACCAACATCAACAACGTGGAGACCTGGGCCAACATCAGCGGCATCATAAACCATGGCTGGGAATGGTTCAGCGGCATCGGCAGCGAATCCAGCAAAGGCACCAAGGTCTTTTCCGTCACCGGCCGCATAAACAACACCGGCCTGGTGGAAGTGCCCATGGCATCACCCTGCGGGAGGTGATCAACGAAATAGGCGGCGGCATACCCAAAGGCCGCAAATTCAAGGCGGCCCAGATGGGCGGCCCCGCCGGAGGGGCCATCCCGGCCCGTTTCCAGGACATACCCATAGATTACGAATCACTCAAGGAAGTGGGCTCCATGATGGGTTCGGGCGGCATGATCATCCTGGATGAAAACACCTGCATGGTCGACCTGGCCCGTTTCTTCCTCACCTTCACCCAGAGCGAATCCTGCGGCGAGTGTTTCCCCTGCCGCCTGGGCACCAAACAGATGCTTTCCATACTCACCCGCATCACCACAGGCGAGGGGCGCCCCGGCGACATCGAGACCCTCTTGGAGATCGGGACCACGGTGAAGGAGTCGTCGCTGTGCGGCCTGGGCCAGGGCTGCGCCAATCCGGTGCTCTCCACCATCAAGTATTTCCGGGAGGAGTACGAGGCCCACATCAACGAACGCAAGTGCCCGGCAGCCACCTGTGACGCCATGGTCATAAGCGCCTGCCAGCACGCCTGTCCGGCAGGCATAGACGTGCCCAACTACGTGGCTGCCGTGGCCCAGGGAGATTATCTGCGCGCCGTGGATATCATCCGCGAGCGCAACCCCTTCCCCGCGGTCTGCGGCCGTATTTGCGTGCACCCCTGCGAGATGAAGTGCCGCCGGGGCGAGCTGGACGACCCTGTGGCCATACGCGCCTTGAAACGTTACGCCTCGGACCAATATTACGCCCGCATCCAAAAGCGCGAAAAACCATTCGCCCTGACCCAGGACCAAAAGGTGGCCATTGTGGGCGGCGGCCCCGCGGGCCTGGCCTGCGCCTATTATCTGCGCCAGATGGGGTATCCGGTGGTGGTTTTTGAGGCCAAAGATCGGGCCGGAGGTATGACCTCGGTCACCATTCCGGAGTTCCGCCTGCCCCGCCGGATCATAGAACAGGATATTGGGTACATCGTCAGCTGCGGGGTTGAGGTCAGATACAACTCCCCCATAGACCGCAACCATTCGGTGCAGGATTTGCTCGACGAAGGCTTCAGCGCCGTGTTCATCGCCGCCGGTGCCCAGGCGGCCAAATCCATCGGCATTCCCGGCGAAGAGGAAAATCCCCAGGGCCTTTACTATGGGCTCCACTTTCTCTCTGAGGTAAAGGCGGGCCAGGACCTGGCCGTGGGCGAGCGGGTGCTGGTTATCGGCGGAGGCAACGTGGCCGTTGATGTGGCCCGCACCGCCCGCCGCCTGGGCGGGCAGCAGGTGCGACTGGTCTGCCTGGAGAGCCGCGACGAAATGCCGGCCTGGAGCAAGGAGGTGGAAGAGGCAGAGGCCGAAGGCGTGGTGGTGGAAAACTCCTGGGGGCCCAGGCAAATACTCATGGCCAAGGGCCGGGTGACCGGGGTGGAGTTCATGGTCTGCACCTCGGTATTCGACATGGAGGGACGTTTTCGGCCCACCTTCGATGAAAACCAAAGGGAGACCTTTGCCTGCGACACCTTGATAATCGCCATCGGCCAGGCCATTGACCTAAGCTTCCTCTCCGAAGAAGAAGGCCTGGAGCGGGCCGCCTGGGGCGCTCTGCAGGTGGACGAGAACACACTGGCCACCAATATTCCGGGCATCTTCGCTGGAGGAGACTTCACCACCGGCCCCACCTTCATCATCCGCGCCATCGCCTCGGGCCGGAGAGGGGCCTTGGCCATTGCCAAGTATCTGCAGGGCGACAAAACCCGGGTGGAGATACCGGACGAAAAAACCACCCTGGGCGACGAGCCCAGCCTCCTCTCCCAGGAGGAGGCCGACGTGCCCCTCACCGGCAGGGTGGAGCTGGCCCAGGCCGCGCCCCAGGAAAGGGTCCGGGATTTCCGGGAGGTCGAGTCAGGGTACACCAAGAAACAGGCCTCTGAGGAGGCCCGCCGCTGCCTGCGCTGCGACCTGGAAGGGCAATAGGGACGGCAGCGGCACCAAGCCGCTCTGACAGGCTGAATGAGCAACCCCGGCGCCAGGCTTTCTTAGCATTGCCAAGAGCCGGCGCCAAAAC
>JASFOZ010000194.1:0-7532 GCA_050116255.1 Desulfarculaceae bacterium | reverse complement strand
CCATTGCCAGAGGCCAATTCAGGCCGCCGTAGGTGGTCATAACCACCACCAGCCAATAGAGCTGGGCCAATCCCTGAGCCAATCCGAACAACCAGCCGCAGGTAAAGGCCGGCCGGAAGGGAAGCTGATAACAAAGGTAGATTAGCGGCGCCAGCGCCACCAGAGACAGGGGCCAGATGCTCCACCCGGGAAAGGCTCCGGCCAGAACTAGGCCGGCCCCGAACGCGGTCAAGGCCTGGCCCGGCGACGGGCGCCAGCTGCGGGCAGTGGCCAAGGTAGGCTAATCTCCGGCCGGGGCCGCTGGTTCCGGGTTGCGGTGAACCTCCACCTGGGTGACCTTGCGGTCGTCGGCAGCCACCACCACCATGCGCACGGGGCCGAAAACAACCTCTTCCTGGGGCTTGGGCACCCTGCCCAACAGGGTGGTGATAAAGCCGCCCACGGTCTCGAAGCGCCCTTCAGGCAAATCCTGGGGCAACTCGATTTCCAGGTGCGCGGCCAGATCCTCCACCTCCAGACGGGCATCCACCAGTAGGGAGCCATCGCCCCGGTCCCGGAGGAGCTGCTCTTCTTGATCGTACTCGTCCTCTATATCGCCTACGATCTCCTCCAGCACATCCTCGATGGTCACCACCCCGGCGGTGCCCCCGTATTCATCCACCACCACCGCCAGGTGGACCCGCTTGCGTTTGAAGATGGTGAGCAGCTCATCCAAGGGCATGGCCAGGGGCACAAACAAAGGCGGCCTGAGACTTTTGGATATGTCAAGGTCAGCGCCGGTTTTGCCCCAGTGGGGCAATAAGTCCTTGGCGTGGATTACGCCCACTATCTGATCGGGGTTGGTGGAAAACACCGGAATGCGGGAATGGCCTGAATCCACTATGACCTGAATAACCTCTTCAACCGTGGCCGTGCTGGGGACCATAGCCAATTCCGTGCGCGGGACCATGATCTGACTGGCGGTGGATTGATCCAGCTCCAGGACCGCTTCGATCATCTCTCCTTCGCGAGGGGTTAACAGGCCTTGGGCTTCTCCTTCATCCACCAGCCCTTGAATTTCCCGCTCAAGTTCCTGGGGAGTGGTGTTGCGGGTATATCCCAACAGCCTCCTAAGTTTGGTGATGAGACTTCGTCGCGGTTCTGTGTCCACTCCCAATTTTTCCTTTCCCTGAATTGGCGCAGCCTTAGCTTTAGTTGCCCCCCTGCTTACGGCAGAAATAATATCTCAGGGCGGCTGTCTTGACAAGGAGCCAAAAAAGCTTAAGATTATTGGTGGAGGGGTATGTAATGGCTTTGGAACTAGATCCCATTTCCGGCTCCTATCAGGTGGTTTACGAAAGCCCGCCTGTAGAGGAGACACCGCCACCGGAGGCCACGGCCGCATCTCAGAGTCCTGAGGTGGAGGCAAGCCCTGAACCTGCCAGGCAGGAGGAGCCCCCGCCCCCGCCCCAGGAGTACGCGGGAGAGCCGTTGGTGGGGTCTGTGGTGGATGAAGTAGTCTGAGCCATAGCCCGCCCCGCCCTAAACCCATTCCCACAGATTCTCACCTTGGCTGTGCCCCTTGCGGAATGTCTTTTCTTTACAGATATAATTCTTCGAGAGGGTCCGGCCGCCCCAGCCCAAGGCTCGCTGCCTCAGGCCGCCGGTTTCACCAGGTCAAAGGGCTTTGGCTGGGCGGTATAAGGCCGCTTTTCCGTCCCAGCTCAAGCATCTTCTCCACCGCCAACAGCCCTTCCTCGCCCAGATCCAGGCTGAAATCGTTCACATAAAGCTCGATATGTTGCCTGACCACCTCTGGTTCCATCTCCTGGGCATGCTTGAGCACATAGGCCTGGGAGTCCCCGGGATGGGAGCGCGCCCAGCCCACACTTGCGGCCACGGCCTTTTCCAGCACTGCCGCCGCCTCGGGCCCCAGATCGCGGCGCACTGCGATACAGCCCAAGGGGATGGGCAGGCCGGTTTTCTCCTCCCACCACTGGCCCAGGTCTACCATGCTGACCAGCCCCAGCCTCTGGTAAGTGAACCGGCCTTCATGGATAACCAGCCCAGCCTGGATGCGCCCTTGGGCCACCGCCGCCATGATCTGGGAAAACTCCATCGCCTCCACCCGGGGCTTGCATCCCAAGTACAAAGAAAGAAGCAGATGGGCGGTGGTCAGGCGGCCGGGCACCGCCACCAGGGCCTGGGTCAGGTCCTGGGGCATGTCTCCGGGCCGGGTCACCAGTAAAGGCCCGCAGCCCCGGCCCAGGGCAGAGCCGGCCTTAAGCAGGGCGTAATGGTCCAGCACCCGCCCCAGGGCATGAAAGCTGAGCTTGGTCAGCTCGAACTCTTTTTGCAGGGCCCTTTGATTAAGCTCCTCCACATCAGCCAGGTGGGCCCGGACCCTAAAGCCGGGACATGGAACCAGACCCTTAATCAGGGCGTGGAAGGAAAAGGTGTCGTTGGGGCAAGGAGAAAAGCCAAAGGTCAGGTCAGGTGTCATGGCCCCTGCCCCCAGGCCAGGATAACCCTCTGGGCCGCCTCGGCCCCGGCCCGCAGGTCAAGTTGCCGGCGTCCAGCCATGTTGCTTACGCCCCGCACCGCCGCAAAGGCCAGGCCATAATGGGCCGCCACCTGGGCCACAGCCGCCGCCTCCATCTCCTCCAGCATGGCCCCCCAGCGCCGGCCTACTTCTTGGGCCACCTGATCATCTCCGCTCACCTGGGCCACGGTGGCAAATACACCTTGGGCCAGCCCCGGCGATGCCGCTGCCAGGGAGGCGCTGAGCTTTGCCGCCACCGGCAGGCGGTTGTACAGGGCCTTGTGTGCGTCATTTTCCACCAGCGGAATCTTGATGGTCTCCAGGCCATGCAGGCGCCGGGAGGTGCGCACGCCCATATCGGCCAGGACCACCTCGGTGGCCAAGGCGGCTTCTCCCAGGGCCAGGCCGCTGTCTGCATAGGCGCCGGCGCAGCCGAAGTTGATAACCCCGGCCGGATCAGGCTCGTCTTCCAGGGCCGCGGTGGTGGCCTGGGCCGCATTGACCATGCCCATGCCGGTGAGCACCAGCCGCACCTGCCTTTTACCCAGTCGCCCCCGCCAGGCGGGGTGCCTCCCCACCGGATCAGCCGGTTCAAGCCGGGCGCTGATCAGTTCAGCCTCTTGGGGCATGGCGGCTGTCAAAAGAAAATGGCTCACCGGCCTGCCCCCAGCCCTTGGCGCAGCATCTCCACCAACCTGGCAGCTTTTTCCTCTGCCTGGGCCCGGTCCGCCTGATAAAGGCCCAGGTCCGGATCCATGTGTTCCAGGCTGGAGGCCACCAAAAAGCGCTCCAAGACCGCATCCACTACAAAGGCGGCCATCTCCAAATCCAAATCCGGAGACAACTCACCCGCCTCAGCCCCCTCCCTGAGCAGATCCATCAAGTAGTCCCGGGAGAAAATTCTTATGGATTGCAGCAGCTTTCCCCGGAAGGGAAGGCCGCCCTCATAGGCGATCTTAAGATACAGCTTGAACAGACGGGGATTGGCCTCCATCAGGTCCAGGCCGGCCAATAGGCTGAGCCGGATGCGGGTGAACACCTCTGCGCCCCGGGTGGACTCCCGCACTCCGCGCAGATGGTCTTTTACCTTGGCCACCGCATATTCAAAGACCTGGTGAAAAAGGCCGGATTTATCCTTGAAGTACTGAAAGATTGAGCCCTTGGAGATACCCAGCCGCGCCACCAGGTTGTTCAGAGAGGTTCGTGAATAACCCTGCTCCGAGAACTGGGTCAGGGCCTCTTCCAAAATGCGCTGCTGCTTGTCAGCAGGAAGGTTGCGGAAAGTGCTGGTGACCGGCATGGCCTCAAGCAGAGGATGGTGACAGGGTATCGGAAACAGGGGCGAGCCCTTTGGCCGCCAGAAGTGAGTCCAATACGCCGTTAATAAAGGCAGGTGATTCTTCGGCCCCGTAGCGCTTGGCCAGTTCCACCGCCTCGTTTATAGCCACTTTGGGGGGTACTTCGCCGCTTAAAAACAACATTTCAAAACAGGCCAAACGCAAGATGTTCCGGTCTACCTTTGCCATCCGGTGCATTTTCCAGCGCTTGCTGACCGAGTCCAAGGCCTGGTCTATCTCCTGGCGGCGGGCTTCCACCCCCATAATCAATTTTTCAGCATATTCCCAGCGGCGGGCCGGGGCCTTGAAATTGGCGGCGAAAACCTCCAGGGCCTCTTTGGCCCCTCCGCCGGTTTGCTCCATCTGATAGAGCACCTTCAAGGCCAGTTCCCGGCTGCGGCTGCGCTCTCCCATTACAGCTTGGAAAGAAGATCCACCATCTCCACCGCGGCCAGGGCGGCAGCGGCCCCTTTGTTGCCGCTCTTGGTGCCGGCCCGTTCAATGGCCTGCTCGATGGTGTCGGTGGTAAGCACCCCGAAGATTACGGGCACGCCGCTGGTCAGAGACACCTGGGCCACTCCCTTGCTCACCTCTGCGGCCACATAGTCAAAGTGGGGGGTGGCGCCCCTGATCACCGCCCCCAGGGTGAGGACGGCGTCGAACTTCTTAGATGTGGCCAGGCGCTGGGCGGTAAGCGGTATCTCAAAGGAGCCTGGGACCCATACCACGGTGATATCGTCCTCATTGGCCCCATGCCGCTTGAGGGTGTCTATGGCTCCTTCCACCAGTTTGGAGGTGATGAAGTCGTTGAAGCGGCTCGCCACCAGGGCGAAACGCATGCCTTGGGCTTGGAGTTTTCCTTCCAGTGTCCGTGCCATGTCAGCCCCTCCCCTTTAATCCGGCAATGACAGCAAATGACCCATTTTGGAGCACTTGGTGCGGAGATAGCTCTCGTTTTCAGGCCGGGGCGGAATCTCAATGGGAACCCTCTCCACCACTGACAGCCCATAACCTTGCAACCCCACCATCTTCTTGGGATTGTTGGTCATTAGGCGCATCTTGCGCACGCCCAGATCCGCCAGGATCTGGGCCCCAATGCCGTAGTCGCGTTTGTCCGCGGGAAAACCAAGCGCCTCATTGGCTTCCACCGTGTCAAAGCCCTGGTCCTGCAGCTCATAGGCCTTTAGTTTATTGCACAATCCAATACCCCGGCCCTCCTGCTTCATGTACAGAAGTACGCCCCGGCCCTCTTCTTCTATCTGTTTAAGGGCATTGTTTAGTTGATCGCCGCAATCACAGCGCCGGGAACGGAAAACGTCGCCGGTGAGGCATTCGGAATGCACTCTTACCAAGGTGGGTTTCTCAGGATCAATCTCCCCCTTGACCAGGGCCACATGTTCCTTGTTGTCCACATCGTTGGTATAGGGAATGGCAATGAACTCACCGCACTCGGTGGGCAGCTTGGCCTCGGCCTGGCGATGCACAAAAGATTCGTTGCGCATGCGGTAGGAGATCAAGTCGGCGATGGTGACTATGAGCAGATCGTGTTTCTTGGCGAACTTCTCCAGATCCGGCATCCGGGCCATAGTGCCGTCATCGTTCATGACCTCGCATATGACCCCGGAGGGATCAAGGCCGGCCAGGCGGGCAAGGTCCACCGAGCCTTCGGTTTGGCCGGTCCGCACCAGCACCCCGCCATTTTTTGAGCGCAAGGGAAAAACATGGCCCGGGCTGACCAAGTCGTCGGGCTGGGCCTCGGGATGCACCGCGGTCAATACGGTGGTGGCCCGGTCAGCAGCGGATATCCCGGTGCTGACTCCCTTGCGGGCCTCCACGGAAACGGTGAAAGCGGTGTGAAAGGGTGATTGGTTGTCATTGACCATCATGGGCAGGCGCAGTTGCTCCACCTTATCCGGGGTAAGACTTAGGCAAATCAGGCCACGGCCGTGGGTGGCCATGAAGTTGATGGCTTCGGGAGTTACTTTCTCGGCGGCCATGGTCAGGTCGCCCTCGTTCTCCCGATCCTCGTCATCCACCAGGATGACTATCCCCCCGGCTTTTATCACCTCAATGGCGTCTTCAATCTTGGCCACGGGCATTTTATATGGACTCCTCAGAGAATTATTCGGGTCGGTTGATTAAAACCCCATGCGGGCCAGATCCTCCCGGCTCAACCCGGTCTGGGCTCCGGAAGAGGATTCGGCTGGGTTTAGCAGCCTGGCCACATACTTACCGATTAGGTCGGTCTCAATATTAACAGAATCACCCTCCTTGGCAAGCTTGAGGGTGGTGGCCGCGATGGTGTGGGGGATAAGGTTCAGCTCAAAACCGCCTGCATCCACACGGTTGACGGTCAGGCTGATGCCATCCAAGGCAACTGATCCTTTTTCCACTAAAAACCTAAGATGTTCAGCAGGAACCGCGACATAAATGCGTATGGAGGCGCCCAGGCTTTGCAGGCGTTTGATGACGCCCACGCAATCAACATGGCCGGTGACCAAATGACCCCCCAAACGGTCGCCCAGCTTCAAGGCCCGTTCCAGGTTCACTTCAGCGCCGGGGCCTAAACGCCCTAGAGTGGTGCGTTCCAGGGTCTCGGCCGAGACATCGGCCTTGAAATCCCCTTTTTCCACCGAGGTGGCGGTGAGGCAGGCGCCGTTTACGCACACGGATTCACCCACCACCGTCTCGCCGGCAGGCCAGGGAGGCTGGATCACCAATTCAGTATCCGGCCCCTTGGCCCTAACCCGTACCAAGCGGCCGGCACCCTCTACCAATCCCGTGAACATTAAGGCCTCACCTCCAGGCTATCCAGCCACAATTGCTGGCACTTGTTAGCTAAGTTATATCCGCAGCCGGTCCAGGTCAAGCAGCAGGAGGTGTTGGGCTTTGCCCTGGCCTCACAAATGTCAGCCATGGTCACCCCGAGAGACGCCTTGGAATACTTTAGTGAGTAATTTAGAAGAGTTGGCTGGTTAGGTCTTTTGCACCCAGGACCATAGCATCACGTCATCGTCAAAGCGGCGAATGCGGGGCCTGGACAAAGGCAGCGCCTGAGACATGCGGGCATAGCCAAAGCCGCCGATCATGGACGGGGCCTGGACGCCGCCGATGAGCTTGGGGGCAAAAAAATACATCAGTTCATCCACTAGGCCCTTTGACACAAACCCCCAGGCCAGGCTCGCTCCCCCTTCCAGCAGCAGGCTGGTTATGCCCATGCGGCCCAGCTCTGTTAACATCGCTTCCAGGTCCACACCATCTTCATCCGCCGGTAGACAAAGTATTTGGGCGCCGGCCTGCTCCAGGGCCTTGCGCCGGGCCTTGGCAGGACGGGGCCCGCAGGCCACGATGCAGGGGGCGCCGGTGGTTTGGTCCAAAACCCTGGCAGCCGGAGCCAGCCTCAACCTGGTGTCCACCACCAACCGCACCGGATCCCGGCCCCCGCGTATCCGGCAGGTGAGACTGGGATCATCCCGGCGCACGGTGCCGATGCCTACACAGATCGCATCCAGCCAGGAACGCAGGCGGTGGGCAAAGGCGCGGCTCTTTTCAGCGGTCACCCAGCGGCTGTCCCCGCTGGCGGCGGCGGTTTTTCCATCCATGGTGGCGGCGGTCTTCAGTAAAACGTGGGGCCGGCCCTTGGTTACATGGGTCAAGAAAAAACGGTGTTCCTC